>CAYXHO010000001.1:0-2089 GCA_964465215.1 uncultured Candidatus Saccharibacteria bacterium
GGGTTGAAGGGTGTAATGAGCCTACAGCGGTGCCCACCCCCTCTGTAGGCTCTTTTCATAAGAATTAAAAGTATAAAGAATGTATTATGTCGAATATGCTTGATTGTGCGCCAGTTCCTGAGTTTGACTGTCTTTCGCGATCTGCTATTGAGTGTGCTGTAGAGTTTGGAGTAGCAAAAGTGAATAATGTACTTTCTCCCGAATCAGCAGCAGCTTTATATGCACGCAATATGACTGATATTGAGCTTGTGCTACATAATGCACCAGAACTAAGAGAGTTTGTAGATTTATTTGATATTGGAAAAGCGCGGAGCATTAGTCGATATTTAATTCAATATATTAATCGACCAGCAAATGCAGTTTTCCTGCACCCGCATACTGATAATTCGGTCTTGTCATGTGGTGTAGATTTGTTATTGCCATTAAGTGGTCCTGAAGGTAATTTTGTTGCTGCTGAAAATGAATGGTCACCTTCTGAGGGTGAATTGCCTGATTATAAGACTACATATGGAGTTGGCTCCGGTATTTTGCTGAGACAACATATTGTCACCATGCAAGGAATACCCGTCAATAAAAGTCATACTTGGCATGCCGGTTGGTCGGATGGAGATAGAAAATTGTTATCTATTTGCTATGCAAATCGGCATATAACCTTTGCGTCAGACGGTGAAGTTTCGGGTCTCGGCCTGTAGTTGACCTGATCCATAGATATACTCGGTGAGTATGGCGTTTACCTCAGTCTTTAAGGCTGAGGTTTTTGTTTGCTCGTCTTTACTGAAAGTTTTAAGGACGAAGTCTTTTTCCTCGGATTTGGTACGGTGTTGGCTGTCGATGCCAATGCGCACGCGGCCAAATGCTTCACCACAGTGCGAGGTAATTGATTTGAGTCCATTGTGGCCGGCTGTTCCCCCACCCTGACGGGTGCGAATCTGGCCAAAGGGGATGTCGAGCTCGTCATGCACGACCACAATTTGCGATGTAGGAATTTTATAAAAATTGACTGCTGCTTGTACGGCACGGCCACTGTCATTCATGAACGTGGTTGGCTTTATGACAATTACTCGTGTGCTGCCCAGAGTGCCCGTTGTCAGAGCACAGGCTAGATCTTTTTTGATAATCCAGCCACTAAATTCACTATTGCGTTCAACAAAGTCGTCGACGCAGTCAAAGCCAATATTGTGCCTCGTGCCCTCGTATTCTTTTCCTGGATTACCGAGTCCCACAACAAGCACGGTCTTTTGGCTACCAAGAGTATAGAGAGGTGCGGTAGAGCTGTGCTGTACTGGTTTTTTACTAAAGAGACCCATTGCCAGCTATTATACGTTAATCTTCACTGGGACGAGTGCCGTGTTTGTGAGTGACGTGTTTTTCAATAAACCAGAAGTGAACTGGCGAGCCGGCATAGTCATACGTTTCACGGAATTGGCGTTCCATGAAGCGCTTGTAGCTCCAGTGTAGAAACTTAGTGTGCGACCCAAAGACTTTGAAGCTGGGGATGGGGTTGTCGTCTTCGTGGACGATGTAATTGAGCTTTGGTGCACGGTTCTTGAGTCCAGCTGGCGGGTGCATGGCCACCACATGGCGGAGCCAACGGTTGAGTTCGCTGGTGGTGAATGTTCGCTTGCGGCGAGCATCTATCTCAAGGGCTAGTTCAAAGATCTTGGTAACGTTTTGTCCAGTAACAGAACTGGTGATGATTAGTGGAGCCCATGGCACAAATTCAAAGTTAGTGCGTAGTTCGGCAGCGATTTCGTCACGACTAAAGGCAGTTTTTTCTTCTAAACTATCCCACTTGCTGATAACCAAGATAAGCCCCTTGCCTGCTTCTTTGATAAGTCCAGCGATTTTTTGGTCGAGCTGGGTATTGAGTTCGTTGACATCCATGACCATGATACAAATATCAGCTTGCTCTATGGCACTGAGGCTGCGGATGACGCTAAAGCGCTCGATCCCCTGCTCTATTTTGCCGCTACGGCGAATACCGGCAGTATCGAGCAGTTCAATGTCGCGACCTTGGTATTTGACATTAGTACGGTTAATATCGCGGGTAGTACCAGCGCGGTCAGCCACGATGGCCTGTTGTTTTTTA
>CAYXHO010000001.1:2099-26398 GCA_964465215.1 uncultured Candidatus Saccharibacteria bacterium
GCCAAGGTGTTGAAAAGCTGTGATTTTCCAACATTAGGACGGCCTAAGATGGCGATACCTAGACGGTCGGAAGCTTCTTCTTGGCTGGCTTTTGGAATGACGCTGATGAGGCGGTCGAGCAGATCATCGGTGCCAAAGTGTTGCTTAGCACTGACCAGTAAGATTGGCTTAATACCTAAGCGTTCAAAATCATGGATGTTTGCTTTGCGGTTTTTGTCTACCTTGTTGACCACCAGAAACACCGGTTTTTTACTTTTGAGGGCCATTTTGGCTACTCTGCGGTCTTCTTCAGTGATGGCAGCTGTGGCTTCAATAACTACCCAGATGACATCGGCACTGTCGGCGGCTTGTTGGATTTGTTCTTGGATGGTGAATTCAAAGTCGTCAGCTGGATCTTTGATGCCAGCCGTGTCGACGAGCCAGAATTGATTTTCTTCGTACTGAGCCTTAGCTATGACGCTGTCGCGGGTAGTTCCCGGCTCGTCAGCAACAATAGCCTCCCGGCGATGCAGGATACTATTGAACAAGGTTGATTTACCAACGTTGGCTCGACCAACGATGGCGACGATCGGTAATTTCTTGGCCATTTGATGTTTATTTTACCATAAAAACAGATGTAACACCAGTACTAACCCAGTGAATCATAAACAGTTTACAAAAATACAAAAATGTAGTATAATACTACAAATGGAGATTTTAGATCCTCGTATTATTGAAATGCATGCACCACATGCAGTTGAAGCAGTACTGTCTGGCGGAGTAGCTAAGGCAGTTATGCATAATTCATTGGTTGGTGATATTAATCCTAACTATGCTTCGAATCGTCGTGAAGCAGCTGCTGTGGCAATACTGGGTGCAACCATTTTGACTAATGTCGTAGAACAAGATGGGATGATGATATTCCCAGATGAAATGCCATCTGACCTGCATCGAGATCATGCTAACTTAATTCTCTCCAAGTTGTATGAATCAAGGCTTATTACCTGGGAACGTGATACTGGTATTGTTCGACCGGGGCGCTACGGTCGTCAGTTGGTGCGTGAAGGACTATCGAATGCATTAGATATTACACCTCGGGTACGGGGAGTATACCGCAATGTTCACACAGAACGTGCTATTAATATGTTGATGCTGGTAGGTACATTTGGAACGGGTTTAAAATACGGAGTTGAAACGTTGGCTCAAAGTTCTGATCCTGTGGGCGCTATCGAAACTTTCGCTATAGGTACTGCTGTAGGTGGCACAGTAGTGGGGGCGACTACATTTGCTTACGAATTGGGCAGTGGGCTACGGACAGCTAAGCTCGCGCGCTTAGAATACATTCGTCTTTCCCAGTAACAGGCTAGCTAGCTATTTTAATTTGTGCAGTTCGCCAACAGGTAGGTTGCCGAGTGTAAATTCGCCAAATTGTGTGCGGTGAAGCTTGACGACTCGATAGCCGCGAGCAGCAAAGGTGCGGCGAATCTGGCGATTACGCCCCTCGCGCATTTCTACTGTCCAATCTACATCATTACCGTTTAGTTGCAGTCGGCTAATTCCATCATCAAGTTCGATGCCTCTTTCAATGGCTTCTTGGTCAGCTGACTGTAATTGTATGTCGAGCGTAATCTGGTAAACTTTGAGTTTTTGGTGACTCGGGTGAGTTAGTTGCTCAGCAAGTTTTCCATTATTGGTTAGTAGTAATAATCCAGAGGAGTCTTTGTCGAGGCGGCCAACAGGATTGAGCGAGTGGAACTTTGTTGGCAAGAGATCGTAAATTGTTTGGCTGCCCTGTCCGTTGCGACTAACGACGAAACCGACTGGTTTATGAAACAAAATAGTTGTGCTAGATTCTGGTGGACTCAGGGTGGCACCATCTAGTGTGACAGTGTCATCTAAACTAACGGTCTGGCCAGCCGAGGGTGCTGCGCCATTGACCTTCACTCGTCCATCAGCAATAGCAGCATCGGCGGCTCGGCGCGATATTCCGCTTGAAACAGCGACGTATTTATTGATGCGCATACAGATATAGTACTACGAGCTTTGAATACTGCCATCCGTGGCAATACTGATGTTGGTACCTTCTTCAGGTTTTGGACCAGCGGATTCGGTCGAAATAGGTGTTGGAACTGGTCCACTTACCTGGCCTTTGGCTTCTTCTTCAGCGAGGAGCTTGTTGAGATCCGGTGGACTTGCCGACAGGTCGTTGATTGGCTTAATAACTTTGGTATGCACTGAAGTCTTTGGCGCTTCTGGTGCAGCATTAGCTGGGGTACCACTAACGGCAGCGGCAGCGTCGGCAAGGACCTGTGCATTAGACGCGGCTACTGGCGCAGGAGCAGCGGGTGTTGGAGCGACTGGTGCAGGTGTGGGTGCTGCGGGAGTTGCGACCGGTTCGGTTACGGGTATTGGCGTAGCGGCTGGAGTGCTTGGTTCGACGGATGGTTGTGGGCTTGTAACAGGAATTGAAGTTGGCACAGGAGCCGGAGCAGCTGCTGGCGTGGGCGTTGGTACCACGGCAACTGGTTCTGGAGCGACCACAGGCGCCACTGAAGCAGCAGGAGTTGGCGTAGCGGCTGGTTCTACTACTGGAGCGACTGGTGCAGGTGCTGTAGGAGTGGTTGGTTCAGCTGGAGCTGCAGTAGGTTCTGGCGCAGGTGCTGGTTCGGTAGAAACTGCGGGCGTTGGAACGCTGCCAGCAGTTGTGGCATCACTAGCCAGTACTTCAGCTGCCGCTTTAGCTACATCTTCCAGGGTAACCTGTGATTTGACCAAGTAGCGATCAGCGCCGAGTTTACCGGCTCGTTCTTTATCTTCTGCTTGGCTGAGAGCGGTCATCATAATGACTTTGGTGTTTTTAGTTTCTGGTGTACTGCGCAAAATGTCGAGCATATCGAAACCACTGATTTTGGGCATCATGATGTCGCTGATAATTAGGTCTGGCTTTTCTTTGACGGCCATGGCGAGTGCTTCCTCGCCATCTTTAGCGGATACAATTTCGTAGCCTTCGGCGAGAAGCCGGGCTCCATAGATTTCTCTCAGGTTGTTGTCGTCTTCGACGAGCATGACTTTGGCCATAGTTGTAATGATCCTCTAATGCTTATGGTTTACCACATTGTAGCACCGACCAGTGACACTGGTCTAGGCTTCCTCCTCGTCTTCATCAGTTGGTTGTACGACATCGGCGGCAGAAAGACTAATGGAATTGGCCTTGCCCAGCTCGAGTACCTTCTGTTTATTGAGCCGTGGGAGGTTAATAAAGAAGGTGCTTCCCTTTCCCTGCTCGCTATCTACCCAGATGCGCCCATTGTACAGTTCAACAATTTTTCGTGAAATAAATAGACCAAGTCCGGTACCACCAATTTCCCGGGTATCACTGTTGTCTACTCGATAGAATTTTTGGAATAAATGAGGGATGTCTTCATGGGCGATGCCATTTCCGGTATCGCGGACATAAATCTGCACTATAGTGTCATCACCGGTGAGGCCAACTGATATTTTGCCTTGAGTGGTGTATTTGACGGCGTTGTCAAAAAGGTTGGTAACAACTTCACGGATACGGTCTGGGTCGGCATATACATAGTACAGTGGTTGCACCACGCGGATACTACCGGTTTCGCTTTTGGCGTTCATGTTTGCGCCGCTAACCCCTACGACGTACTCAACGGCCAAGTGCTTTTGTTCGGCAACAAAACGTAGATCTTCGCATACTTGGCCTAAGAATCCGCTCATTTCAATGACTTCTGGGTGATTAATAAGTCGGCCATCTTCTGCTTTAGAGCTGGTAAGCAAATCTTGGAATAGCGTGCCAAGGTGTTGGGCAGATTCGTGAGCTTTTTGTAAATAGCTTCGGGCCTTACTGTCTACCTTACTGACTTTGTCATTCATGGCTAATGCCAAGTAACCTTCGATTGCTGCTACTGGGGTGCGCATTTCGTGACTGGCGGTACTGATAAACTCACTCCGCTGACGTTCGGCTAGTTTTTCTTCGCTAATGTCACGCATGATGCCCACAATGCCGCTGAGCTCACCGTTTTTATCGGCTAACGGAGATACACTGATGCTCACCGAAATATGACGTTCACTGCCTTGGGTGAGGAGCGTTGCATTGCTATCGCGCTGCGGTTTACCGGTTTTGAGCGTTTTTGTAAACGGGCTATCTGCTGGGTCATAAGGATTCCCTTTTTCGTCAAATAGCTTAATGACCGACCTAAAATCGATGTTCTTAGCGTCACTAGGTTTCCAGCCGCATAACAGACCAGCGGCACTGTTACAAAAGGTAATGGACCCGTTTTTGTTAACAACTACAATACCGTCAGACACAGCTTCAAGAATGTAGTCACTGCCACCAATGTCTACCGAGTTACTTTTTTCATGAGCGACTTTACCGATAGGATCTTTGGGTGGTTTTGAAATAGTTACTACGGTAGCAACAGCGATGACGGCAATGCCAATGAGAATAAAGATAAACATAATACCATAAGAATTATGACACACTATTGCCGTAGCGCCTATCTAGACGCGCCCC
Source organism: uncultured Candidatus Saccharibacteria bacterium (assembly GCA_964465215.1). Taxonomy (GTDB): domain Bacteria; phylum Patescibacteriota; class Saccharimonadia; order Saccharimonadales; family AWTP1-31; genus CAYXHO01. The sequence goes on from CAYXHO010000001.1 coordinate 6,607, forward strand.
TGTTAATGTGGTACTATTTGTTGGTTTTATAAACCGCTTACGGCCCCGTCGTCTAGTGGTCCAGGATATTTGGTTCTCATCCAAAAGATCGCGGGTTCGAATCCCGCCGGGGTCACCAGAATTTAGATGCCACCTGAAAGGTGGCTTTTAAATTCTGGTTATTCTCGCCAGAGAAATAAAACTGCGCAGTGGGTGCCATCACTATGTTGGCCTACATAGATAAGTTTTGATAAGTAACTCAAGTGTAATCATGCAGTCTTGATTGAGGTTCTTATCGGTGTGCAGGGTTGTTGTATTTACGGTTGAAAAGTTCAGGATCGGTATTATAAATATAATTTGGCAATCTTAGATCAGCTGTTCCATTGCCGAAAGTAAATTCCCACTTCATTCCGTCATATGATTGAGCAGCGACATAACCTATGTATCCCAAAATTGTTTGGTTACCTGAATTACAGAAGTATTGTGATACGGCGAAATATTTTTTAATGCTTCCGTCGGGTTTCTTTTCAAGAGAAGTTGTTGGATTGTAAAGGATTGCTGAATCATAATCACAACTCCTGTTAGCAGCTTGTTGGAGTGTTTTCCGAAAGGAAGGCTCAAGTTTGGCATCGCGAATTGATTGGGCATTATCATTCACGATCTTAGTCTGCGCTCGAAGTTCATTAACGGCATTGCCGAGTTTGTCTGCTTCTTTTTTAAGAAGAAAACCAAGGACACCCGCACCAAGTAACGCTATAACGAGCAAAATGGTTAAAATGACAATTTTTCTATTCGATTTAACTGGCGGAGTAGTATTTATTTCTGGGGGATTCATGATTCATCCTAATTTTTATTTTATCTAATACAGATAGTATATCTCTTCTAGTTGATTAATCAATTTTGCTAGGAGTATATGTTCCTGATAATGATTCCAGTCAGTATATACTGTGAATATGCTCGATCATCATATACAGCGTTCGATAGTATATCGCCTAGCCTTCTCTCCTGGCATGCGTTTTAGCGAATTAAAGCCAGAAGGTATTGAAAATAAACTGTTTGACTATCACCTTAAGAAGGTTATTTCCGCCGGTTACGTAGTTAAAGATGCGGAAGGTCTATATTCCCTGTCGGCTTCTGGGCGTAAGTTGGGCCTCAATGCCCTACAAAATGGACAAGCTCTGGTGGACCAAGCCTACTCCATCCTTATTCTTGCTGTTCGCCGTGCAGAAGATAAAGCGTGGTTGCTGTCGCGGCGAAAGGCTCACCCGCTCCTTGGTCGTGTTGGATTTATTCGTGCCCTGCCCGAAGCAGGTGTGTCGGTTACTGATTCTGCTGCTAAATTCTTGCTTGAAAACACTGGTCTGAAGGCTTCATTTAGTGTGCTGGGTAGTGGGTTATTTACGGTGTACGATCAAGATAATTTGGAGAGTTTTACTAATTTTACCTTCTTAGTGAGTAATGACGCTGTCGGCGAACTCGTGCAACACGATCCTCTAGGGGGGTTATATTTTGCCGAAGATCCTGATTTTACCGACCCAGATATGCTGCCAAATATGAAACTACTCGGTAATTTACATAAAGCTGGTGAACTGTTTTTTGTAGAAGAAACTTTTAGGATGTAGCTCTAGGCAACGTAGGCGGTGGCCATAGTATCGTACGCTTCGGTGCACAAGCTTGCAGCTTCATTCGGAGCATGACGACGCCAGTAAACAGATAATGCACTATCTGGGTCAGCCAATTGTGCGATGCTTGGAGGCACCCCGAGCTCTTGGCGCATAGATTGGGCTCGTTCTAAAGCTCGTAGTCCTCTGCGACGAGCCAGATGTTGTAAGTCGTAGTCACTCACACCTTCCATTTCGTAACCGATGTTGTCGCCGATAGGTACACAAGCTGCCAGAAGTCCGGCATGCCCGACAGCACGTGCAACGTGGATCTGATACGTGTTTGCAGCGCTCGAGCTTTCATTCACGGCAGTTACCAAGTGCATGCCCTCCTCTGCTGCTTGTTTAAAGTAATACGCCGCATCTGCTTGCAGCATATAGGTGGTCGGTCGGTCGGCTCTATCTTCACTGGCGAGTATGGGGAGTTTCAGGCGACGACGCATAACCGCTGCACCACGCGCAAAGCTGTACCATGCGGTGTTAAGCGCTGCTGGGGCGAGGGTGTCAGCTACAAAAGCGAGTGACTGGCGATCTACGAGTTGGTTCATGATCAAGCCAGACATGGCCAATCCTCGATACTGGTATTCAGCTACTAAGGTGCCAGGTCTGAGGTTCCGGCGGCGAGCAATTTCAGCTTCGTCGCGTGCTTTTGGTGGAATAAAGTGATCTACTAGTAATGCTCGTTCATGGGCTTTCTCGTGGGGGTGTAGTTTGACCGGCAGGTCAAAGTCTTTGGGTAATCGTTTTGTCATGACCTCATTCTGCATCTTTAGGCAACTAAATGCAGTGAAAACTTTTTCACTGAATATTTAACATTGACTAGGCTTTATGGTACGGGTGGCCGGTAGCAATGGTACTTGCACGATAGAGTGCTTCGGCGAGGATGACCATGGCTAGGTCATGTGGAAATGTTAGTTTGGAGAAGCTGAGCTGATGGGCGCTGGCGGCGATGACATCTGGTGGGAGCCCGTTGGGTCCGCCGATTATAAAGCATAGTTCACGGCTATTTTGTGCTTGGGCGTCTAAAAACGCTGCCAGTTCGGGGCTACTTTTTTGCGGTCCATCGATGACTAAAGCAATGATGGTGGCATTACCGGCGGCCTGAAGTATGTGACTACTCGTATTATGCTTGTCAGGTAAATGGGTGATTTTCACTTGGTGAAAGTGGCTGAGTCGTTTGGTGTACTCTTCCCAACCACTGCGGGCGTAGGAAAGCTTGGGTTGACCAATGGTGAGCAAGTGTATCTTCATGAGCCTAAGTATAGCGGAGCGGTGGCTCGTGTTATGGTGTGTATTTTACTGATCCACTATTGTTGACAGCTGAAATCCAGGTTTGCCCTGCATTAAGTGGCAAGACGGCACCATTGGCATCTTTAAAGACAATTTGAGCTTTTCGGCTAGCCTTTTCCCATGTCCCAATGCTGACGCCACCGTCTTGGAAGATATAGGATGTACCACTGCCTATGGTGTTGTAGCCGCTATGCCCGACGCTGTCGATGAGTCGGTATTGCATGACATTGGCAATGAGAACTTTTGGCGCTATTTGAGTACCAGACTTTTCATCGATATGGGGTTTGCCCTGCATGCTGCGTTTGTAAGTATTGGTACTGGCATCGTAGTCAAAGTGTGGATTGTAGTAGAACCCGGAAATACTAAGGTCAATACTTTTGGCTGTTGGGGTGGCTAGTTTTGCGTCTGCTTTGCGCGCAAATCCTTCGAATGTACTACTGGTGAATCCTTTGGCCGCTTGGAGGGCATCGAGTTTAGCACTTGAGGTATACAGGTTATGCGGCGCATAACGACCTTTAACACGTTCGTAAGCACCGGCATTAAAGAACTGATCGAGGTCTTTGACGCCGTCTGATTTGATCTTGGCTAGAGCGTCGTTACTGCCTCCAGCATGCGCGACAGCAGCGTCAAAACCTTGTAGCCAGTCAAGGTAGTACGGGCGAACGCTGCGAACTGGTCCAATGTAATCTGGTTGAGCATCTTGGAAGAGGGTTAAGAATCGAGTTATGCCACCTTCGGCAATGGCTTCGAAAACTACGCCTGCACTGGTCAGGCCAGACTGTGGCCGAGCGTCCGGACTATTCTCTATCATAATGCCAGTCACCGGGCGTTTGTTGAGGCTAGGGTCAACCTGTAAACCAGTTAAGCGACTTGCCTCGGTAGTCGGCTTAGGAGCTTCTACTTTGGGCTCTTCTTTTTTGATTGGTTTCGGTGCAGTTGCCTCTTTAGGCAACAACAATAATACACCAAATGTGATTGCTGCAATTGCTGTTATAGCTGCCAAAACAACGGCAGTTTTTTTGATTTTGCTGAGTCCAGCAAACCAATTCGTGATTTTTTTGAAAAATGTTTTTAAGCGACCTACTCGAGGTGGACGCACGTTTGTTTCGTTAAGCATAAGCTTATTGTAGCAGAACTAGAGATTGGAAATAGCTTGCTTAATTCGGGTTAGCGAACGATCTTTGCCGAGTATGACTAAGCTATCAAAAAGCGCAGGTGAAAATGGTGCTCCGCTTATGGCAATCCGGGTGAGGCCAAACAAGACTGCTGGCTTAGTTTGAAGACTCTCAAGCAAATCATTAAGTCGAGTTTCGATATCGGAGAGCGTAAAGTCTGACTCTTGAAGTGACGCATGAACCGCCGACAACACTGCTCGTTTGTCGTCATTGGAAAGTTTTTTCAGAGGCTTATTTTTTTCGTCGTTCATGAGTTCTTTGACAGCCGCCGCAGAAGGTTCACTAAAGAAAAATTCCGTCAATGCGGGGAGATCGGTCAGGACTTTGAGACGTTCTTGAACGAGCTCCAGTATTTGAACCTTTTGTTCGTCATTAGCGTCGTGAGCCGAGATAGGCCAGTACTCTGCTACCCGTTCAGAGAGCTCATCGAGGCTGAGAGCACGAATATGGGCGCCGTTGAGCCACAGAAGTCTTTTTTCGTCAAAGCGTGCCCCGCTTCGCCCTACGCGGTCAAGGCTGAATTTGGCTATCAGTTCAGTAATGCTAAAGACTTCTTGTTCGGTTCCGTCATTCCAACCGAGGCTGGCAATGAAATTAATAAGTGCTTCAGACAGGTAGCCATCTCGAACATAGTCGAGCACATCTTTGGCACCATCACGTTTGCTGAGCTTTTTTGTGCCAGTTGGCCCAAGAATGTGCGGCATAGTAGCCATGATCGGTCGTTCTATATCGAGTGCTTCGTACAGGTTGAGGTAATTTGGCGTTGAAGCTAAAAACTCCTGGCCACGGATGATGTGCGTGATGTGCATTTCGGCGTCGTCGACAATGTGCGCAAAGTTATAGGTTGGAAAACCATCTGACTTTATGAGTACGAAGTCGTCGATGACTTCCTCGCCTGCTGATAGGTCGCCCATGACTTCATCGTGCCAGTGGTATTTTTTTGGATTTGACTTAAAGCGCAGCGGTTGGCTGCCGTCCCAGACTGGCGGATGTTCGGGCCGATGGTTTCGGAATAAAAATGGCTGCTTGGCTTCCCTGGCTTGTTGGCGAAAGGCTTCCACTTCTTCTGGCGTGTATGGGTCAGCATAAGCGCGGCCAGCGTCAAACAGTTTTTGGGCCCATGGCTTGTAGGTATCGAGTCGTTCACTTTGGCGATATGGTCCATAGGGGCCTTCTTTGTCGGGCCCTTCGTCATAGTTCAAACCCAGTGCCTGTAAGCTGTCCATAATGTGTTGATCGGCTCCGGCAACCTCTCGGGCTTGGTCAGTATCTTCAAGGCGTAATATGAATTGACCATTGTGTTGTCGAGCCAACAGCCATGCGAAAAGTGCGGTTCGCACGCCGCCAACGTGCAATAGCCCAGTAGGGCTCGGAGCAAAGCGTGTACGAGTTGTTTTCATTGTGTTCTAGTATACGCTAACAGGGGCACGATAGCTATACATCTGTTGGATCGTGTTTAGAATAATGAGCTAGCTACGCGCAATAACTGATCTTTAGAAAGTTCGGAGTCGCCATCAATGGTATACCAAATACCGTTGCGCACCCAGGTGAGATTGTCCGCTCCATATAGGTAGGCAGTTTGACCACTGGTGTTTACCTGTTCGTAGGGCTGCCCTTTGAGCAGTTTACTACGCAGGGTGTTGTCAGTCATATCAGCGGAGACTTGGGTAATGCGGTAGGATCTGCTATCGCTATTAGAACGAAAATCAATGGTTACTTTTCCGGGGCTATACTGAACGGTATTGGCCATATGAAAACCGCTTGGTCGATATCCAGGCACTGAAGCGGTGAATCCAACTGTTGATGAGGCACGCTTCAGGGCTATGTTGGGTGCGTTTTGGTACGCGAAAAAACCAATGAGCAAGGCTAGGCTGGCGGCACTTAATGCTAGGCGTGCAGCACGGCGATGTTTGCGCTTAAGGTGTACGGCTGGCTTCTGATGGCTGGTAGCCGTGGTCATAGCCGACTCGAATAAATCTCGATGGGTTTCGCGAAGTGTTTTTTGTTGGGAAGTTGCATGGTGTGTAACGGCAGGCGGTGTATTGGCAATATCATACCTCGAAGTGCGCGCAGTCTGTGTTGTAGATGCTTTGTGATGGATGTGTGCGGGCGCAGGTTGTACCGGAATATTAGCAGTTTTTTTAGTGATAGCGCTACGCTGACCGAATCGACTAATCTGACTACTTTTACTGTAGGTAGTAACATGGGGGGTTTTCGCACTTACCTTGCCTTTATGGATGATGATCTTTGGCGAAGCAGCGAGCGGTGAAGCTACAGCAGTACGGATAGTGCGCGCAGTGCCTGGCTTTTTTACTGCTTGACGCATGAGGGTGTGTGATTTATCGAGTGGACGTGCGGCTACTGCTACGGAGCGGCGCGTTGCAACTTGCTCACTTGATCCTACGTGTGTCACGCTTATTTTCTTTGGCGCTTGAGTTTCACGGCGCACTGTTTGAGGTTTGGTGATGGTAGAGACTTTTTGGTGTGGCGTACTTTTTCGTGGAGTATCGTTTGTAGACTGAGGTGCAAAAACAGTTTGACCGTGCAATGGCTTGCCGGTTACTGCGTCGTAGGTACGACCGTTGATGGTGATCGTATTTGTTTTGGTCTTCACCCCTGCATCCTTCTGGTTAGTATGGTGCTTATGTATAGTATAGTACCGGTTACTGCGGGGTGCTGCAAGTTGGTGCTATAATAATGAAACGAGCTAACAAAGACAAACATGGATTTTCTAGACCCTGCCAAGAAACGCGCCCACACTCGCCGGTTATACATCGGTTACGCCTTGATGGGCATTGCCATCATGTTGACCGCTGTTATTTTGCTTGTTTTATCAAATGGTTACGACGTCGATCGCAAAACGGGTAAAGTTATTCAAAATGGGTTGATATTCTTGAACGCAACGCCGGACTCAGCTGATATTTATTTAAACGGCAAAGCGAATGGCACGACTGACGAGCGGATTACTGTTCCCGAAGGAAAATACGCTATAGAGCTTCGTCGTGAGGGGTATGCAACCTGGAAAAAGACTATCCAGTTGGACGGCGGTAATATTGAGCGATTAGTGTATCCTCGACTTTTTCCCTCAAAGCTATCAACGGCAGTTTCGCAAACTTACAGCGGCATACCTGCCTTTTCAACCCAAAGTCCTGACCGGCGATGGGTTCTTGTTGCCCTGCCCGGCCAATTGTCGACATTTGAAATGCACGACACGGCCAACCCTGCCGATCCTGTGAAGACGATTAACTTACCGTCTGGGACGATGACCGCTGCCCCCGCCACCGTTGCTCAATCACTTAGTCTTGCGGAATGGTCTACTGACAATCGGCATGTTGTCTTAAAACACACCTATGGTGACGCAGTTGAATTTATCATGCTCGATCGTACCGAACCGACTTTATCGGTAAATCTGAATAAGGTTATTGGACTATCCCCAACCATGATCACGCTTCGTGATAAGAAATATGACAAGCTGCATGTTTACGTGGCAGCAACAAAAGAATTACGCTTTTTTGATCTCAAGACTGCCCAAAATTCATTAGTGCTCAGCGGCGTCATTTCATATAAATCGTATCGAGATTCCATTGTGCTGTATAGTGCCGCCGATCCACTTGATGCAACTAAAACTCAGGTACGCATAAAAGACGGCGACAAGAATTATCTGTTACGGAGCTTTAGTTCGAGTGATGTATTGACGGACATGGCTGCTTACGGCGATGCAACGTATGTAGCTTTAGCTTCACCTTCAGAAGCGAAAACGTATATTTATAAAAATCCGATCAGTCGTTTTAAGCAAGATGCTAACGCGCAAATTACACCGTTTGTTCTGATGCGCTTTGCTGGCATGAGTAAGTTGTTGTTCTCAAACAATACCCGGTTTATATCTCTTCAGTCGGGCACTAAATTTTCAGTATATGATCTAGAAGAAAATCGCCGGTATACATTTACGATACCTGGAGAATTGGCGGCCGACCAATTTGCAACTTGGATGGATGGGCATCGACTACTACTCAATCACGCAGGCACTGTGCATGTTGTCGTGTTCGACGGTAAAAATCAGCTAAGCTTAGGGTCTATTGTGCCCGGCTCATTACCCTATTTTGATCGTGACTACGAACGACTCTATACACTCAGTCCAGATAATACTGACGCCGCAAAAACGGTATTACGTCGAACCAGCCTGAAAGTTAAACTAAAACCATAGAACGGTGATTAACAAATTGCCGAGCGAACACACCAGAAGTGTTCGCTTATTGCTTAGTTAAACCAATCTTTGATGCGTTGCCAGAGGCTCGGAGCATTACTCGGGATGATCGAAGTTTGTACGTCAGCAGCTTTAGCAGTACTGGCAACGTTTTTGGTTGGGTCAGGACTAATTTGTTCGCCTACTACAATCAGACGATGGAGCGTCGTTCCGGGAGGGTCACAGGTGATGAGTGTGGCGGTTGCCGTCTTGTCGTTACTACCAAGCACACCAAGTTCGGAGGGGTTTACAATTTTCTTTTCGTAAATTTTATACGCATAGCGTGTACCATTTTTGGTGAGATAAAAAGTATCACCTACTTCAAGACGGTTCAAGAGCACGAATGCGAACTTATACTTACCTTTGTTGAGGATGTTATTGCTGGAGTGGCCAAATATAACGGCGTTGCCGATTTCGCCAGGGCTTGGAGTAGTGGCATAGTGTACGACCCCACGTTCCAGCGCGTTCTGAATGGCATGCTCTTCAACGGATGGTTCATCATAGACGACCGGTATTTCAACGTTAATCTTTGGTATGACTATGGTTGGTTCGGTACCTACAGCACTACCACCATCGATAATAATTGGCGTATCACTGACTGCTCGGCTAGGAGTGATAAAGGGTGCGATAAAGCGGTCGTTAAAGAAGCTAAAGAGCATGATGATGACTACTACCAGCCCCATACCAACGCCAAATAACAGTGACTGAAAATGTTGCTTAGCTTGCAATTTACCGGCAGCAGATAGACTCGCTTTGCCGGTCAGCTGCTCGCGGAGATCACTAATAGTTTTGGTGGGACGCTTTTTACTATGGTGAGCAGTTTTTGGCCGCTCACTTACTGTGTGAACCGATGGTTGTTCATCTTTAGGCAAACTCGAGCTACCGGCAGCTCCCTGCACTTTTTGCTCGGAGTTGTGATTTTGGCCGGCATGCTTTCCATGCTCAGCATAAAATTCTTGCCATACTTCATGTTTCTCTAAATCTGGAAGGGCGACATAGTAATTGTGCCAAGCTGTTTGAATCTGAGCCAGCGACATACCAGAATTGCTGAGCTGTTTCATATAAGCTTGGTGTTTACTTAACTTGGTGTCGGCTGCTTGGACCTCAGCTTTTTCTTCGGCTGCATTCGGCTCATGGGAATATAAGGCGTCAACTTTTTGACGAATGAGAGAAACAGCTGGATCTTTACCAGCAGCCGTTGGCTGATCATCTTTTTTGGAAGTGGTCATGGTTACTCATTAGTATACAGGAGCGCTGCCCATTTGATCGACGAATATGCTATAATCTACCCTGTTATCAAGCGGTGCTGCCGGAGTGGCGGAATTGGTATACGCGTGCGACTCAAAATCGCATGCCTTACGGCTTGAGGGTTCGAGTCCCTCCTCCGGCACCAGCTTGATATTTTATATTTTGGAAATAATTGATGTGGTTAATGCTTCCAATGGCTTACTTGGATTTTGCAGGAGCCAGACACTCGCGCAGGCGGCAGTACTGACACGCCATGCATCCTCCAGTGAATCAGTAGTTTTTGTAGTGCTTACCTGTCCGTTGACGGCAACGAATATTGAATCTAGGTGTTTCAAAATAAAACTTGCTGCGTGTTGAGTGCTCAGTGTATGCAGCGCATCTACTAGGTTAAGAAGATCCATACCGAAGGTAAAAGCGCTAGTGAACTTGGCGTGTACTGCCAGTTTTTGTAGCTGAGCCATGGTGAGTACTAAGCAAGTTTCGGGACGATCTAAGACCGGTGATGGGTTGGCGGTAAAGTAGTCTACGGCATCCTGAGTAAGCACGAGATTGCCGCTGTATTTGGTAACAAATTTTTCAAGAACAATAGCTGTTTCACTATTGCGTCCAAAGTCTCCGGCCAGCAGTACGCCATCTGACCATTCCGCAGCAGCGAGAAGTTCAGCTAACGATTCGCTAGCAAAACTACCACTGGGTGTACTGGGCGCAAATTCCGTACCGAGCACTGCCCCCTGCGCTTTAACAAGCTGACTTCGTAAGTGGTCAGGAAGCATAACGCGGGCTACGCCAACACCAGCTTGCTCTGCCCGGTTGAACGCTTCTACTGGTGCGTTAAAGCCATGGGCATGCCCTCCGACAATGAGTAGTTTGCCGGCGTGTTGTTTATTTTCTGGTCGGCTCCACACCAGATCCGGAAACAGTGGATCACTGCCCTGTTTGTGCCAATAGTTGTGCGTCATAGTTCAAGTTCTACGCTTACCGGGCAATGGTCTGAGCCCATGACGTCAGGGTGAATGTGTGCGTTCTTGATGTTGCTGGCAATTTCTTTTGAAGCAAGCCAGTAGTCGATGCGCCAGCCAATATTGCGGGCTCGGGCATTGGCCCAGTGCGTCCACCAGGTGTACGCATCTTTTTGGTTGGGATGAAGCTTTCTAAATGTATCTACAAACCCTGCATTAACAAAGTTAGTAAACCCTTGGCGCTCTTCGTTGGTGAAGCCGTGTTTGCCGACATTTGACTTTGGGTTAGCGAGGTCAATTTCTTGATGAGCAACATTGAGGTCACCACAAAATAATACCGGTTTGCTCTTTTCAAGCTCAGTTACGTACGCTAAAAATGCCGGGTCCCAATGTTTGTGTCGAAGGTTGAGACGGCTCAGGTCGCCCTTGCTGTTGGGCGTATAAACAGTCACGACCCAGAATGATTCAAACTCGGCAGCCATGACCCGTCCTTCGTCATTTGGGTTGCCGTAATCATCCCCTGTTACTTCAAATTTTTGGATAATAGCTTCAGGAAAGCCTTTTACTACCTTCAGTGGTTTGGTTTTGCTAAATATTGCGGTACCGCTATAACCTTTTTTGACAGCCGAGAACCAGTATTCTTCATAGTCTGGCAGGTCGATCTCAACCTGGTCTCGATTTGCTTTAGTTTCTTGCAGGCACAGAACATCTGGCTGATGCTCGGCGATAAACTTTTGAAAGGCGCCTTTATTGAGTACGGCACGTATTCCATTAACATTCCAGGAGTACAGTTTCATGATCACAGTATAACAGAGGCAAAAATGAAGTCTTATGTGGTGAACGAGTCTAGCGATTGAGAACATGTTGACATACAATACACTCATGAGAATGGATACAGATAAGCCAATTCATCCAAAGTATCTTCCCGGCGAGGGTTATGAGCGAGAAAATGCAGATTCGACCGATTCATTTGTTACTTCTGGTATGCCCATACGTCCAGAATTATTTCGAACAGCAACACAGTATGCTATGACCCAAATTGATATGCGTCAAGGGGTGACACCCTTACCTGTAGCAGATGAGCAATAGATTTTATGTATCAAAAACGGACATATAAGTCGTCAATTTTTGCTTGTTGCTCCCTCACCTCTAGATCCTGAAGATGGCGCAAAAATGCTGCAATACGTTCTGGCGAGGGTTGGTATTCGCTGTCGAGAGATTCACTAGATGGAGTACCTTCGGCTCGAAGTGCTGTTGCACCTGGCGGTAGCCAAGCTGGTCGTTCATGTTCGGGTGGATTGTACGGTGTGCCCATATGTGCATTGTATCAGGAAGAGCAGCCCAACAAAAAGTCGCATCTTTTTGCCGGCGCGATGAGAAACCTTGAAAAGGTGTCTCATTTGGCGGAGGGAGAGGGATTCGAACCCTCGAGGGTTGTAACACCCAACACGCTTTCCAAGCGTGCGCCATAGGCCACTAGGCGACCCCTCCATGGGGCGAGAACTCGCTTATTATACCGGTTTATGGTTAAAGATAAAATTACTACATTGTCACGCTTGCGGCTACGCTAAACGTCAGCGTAGAATAAGGGTTACGAATTAACAAAATATTAAAATAGAGGCGCCTCACACTATGCCGCTTATCGCGCTGAAGGATGTCAGTAAAATCTATGGCTTTGGCGACGCAACCACGGTGGCGCTAGACGAAGTTACCCTCAATGTTGAGGCTGGTGAGTTTGTGGCTATTATGGGGCCTAGTGGGTCGGGAAAATCGACGCTGCTGAATATCATTGGCCTGCTCGATCGGCCAACACACGGAGAATATCAGCTGAGCAAGCGGTCGGTGGCAAAATTACGCCCCAACCAACGGGCAAAAACGCGGCGCGATCGGATCGGCTTTGTGTTTCAGTCGTTCAATTTACTACCTCGATTGAATGTGCTCGAGAATGTTGCCTTGCCTTTGCAGTACAAAGGTGTACCGACTGTTCGTCGACTCAAACAAGCTGCTGCAGTCCTTGACCGAGTTGGTTTGGCCGATCGGCAGTACTTTTTGCCTCAGGCGCTCAGTGGTGGTCAGGTGCAGCGGGCAGCTATTGCTCGGGCACTAGTGAATGATCCGCAAATTATTATTGCTGATGAACCAACTGGCAATCTCGACAGTACGGCAAGCTTAGTGGTTATGGAACTGCTCAGCGAGCTGCACCGTACCGGTAACACAATTCTGATGGTTACCCATAATCCCGAACTTACTCGCTATGCCGACCGTGTTTTGTATATGCTTGACGGCGCTATTATCGAAGATCAAGCTACACCACTCGGCGAAGTGCCTAAGGTGGCTAGTGAAGCTCATAAACTCTTCCCGGCTGATCCAGATGAGGTTGGCTTGGCGGGTGTTTCGGCGGTTATGGATACCCTGCCCGACAAGACCATTGGCGCTCCAGTAAAGCGAGGGCGCATTCGCCGTAAGAAATCATCCAAGAAAAGTACCCGGAGGAAGCGCTAATGTACAGCGGAAATTACAAATTAGCCTGGAAGAGAGTGCGTACTTCAAAACTACATAGTGTATTGACTATGTTTGGCATTATTGTCGGCATTATTTCGGTAATAACTACGGTCTCTCTTGGTGAAGGCATAAAACGACAAGTGGTTAACCAGGTGAGTAAAGTCGGTGGCAATGTTGTCACTATTCGTCCCGGTGATTTCGTGGAACGTGACAAAAACGGTGCCATCACCTATGTCGACCCAGCCCGGGCCTATGGTTTTGGTAGTGGGAGTTTGAGTGAGCGCGACATCGATGTTGTTCGATCAGTTAAGGGAGTCAGCGCCATTGCACCACTGAATCTTTTGAACGCCAACCTGGTGGCTGGCGAGGTGACGTACCGCCAGGGATACGTCTTGGGCAGTGACGCCGCTCTGCCAGATGTGCTGCAGCATAAAGTATTGTATGGGAGTTATTTTGACGAAGGAGAGTCGACGCGCAATGTGGCTGTAATTGGGAAGCGCGTTGCTGAAAACTTATTTCAAGAGAATATTCCCATTGGCCAGTCGTTGACTGTGCGTGGTGAGGAATTTATCGTGCGGGGTGTCTTTGATGAGTTTGGCAGCGGAACACTTGGACAAGGCATTGACCTTAACAAAGCGGTGGTTGTTCCCCGCGAGGCGCTTCGTTCGGCAGTTGGAGATGCGGCTCCTTTGGTGCAAATTGTGGCTCGGACCGATAAAAAACAAACTGCCACGACCATACGGGCGGTTGAAATGGCATTGCAAAAAGCCCACGGTGGCCAGCGCGATACTACTGTGTTGCGACAGGATGAAAATATAGAAGTAGCTGGTGAAATGCTTGATGTACTGACGAAGTTTATCGTAGCCATTGGCGCTATTGCCCTATTGGTCGGCGGCATTGGCGTAATGAATATTATGCTGGCATCAGTGAGCGAGCGAACAGCCGAGATTGGTATACGTAAGGCTGTTGGAGCAACCAATCGACAAATTCGTAATCAGTTTATGGCTGAGGCGGTGGTGCTGAGCTTGGTTGGCGGACTCGTTGGTGTTATCGGCTCTTTCTTAACGAGCTTTATTATTCGGGTAACGACTAACTTCTACCCTGTAATTGCATGGCCAGTAGTTTTGCTCGCAGTTGGAGTTTCAATGGTTGTAGGTGTGATATTTGGGACTGTTCCCGCCATCAAAGCAGCGCGCAAAGATCCTATTCAAGCGCTGCGAGGTATGTAGTTAGTTTAGGATTAGTGTGGCAAGGCCTAAGAAAGCCATAAAGCCCAAAATGTCGGTTGCCGTTGTAATGAAGATAGTTGCCGAGGTGGCAGGATCTTTACCCAGTTTTTGCATGATGAGCGGTACGAGCGTACCAAAGAATCCGGCAACTAGCAGGTTGATAACCATAGCCATAGCTAGGATGAGTCCAATCTTGAGGTCGTGATTGATAAGGTACACAACGGTAGCTACCAGTACACCGTTGATGAGGCCATTGATCAGGCTGGCACCTAACTCATTCCACAATGCTTTAAAGGCAGTTCGTAGTTCGATTTGACGCAGTGCAATTCCGCGTACCAGTACGGCTAATGTTTGGGTAGCGGCGTTACCACCCATACCGGCAACGATGGGCATGTACACGGCAAGCAGGACATATTTGCTCAATACATCTTCGAATCGACCAACGGTAAAAGCTGCCAAAAATGCAGTAGCTAAGTTGATAACCAACCAGCGGTATCGGTTTTTAACTTTACTCTTGGCAGAGTCAGTAACACTTTCGCTTTGGACGATACCAGCAAAGTTATACAAGCTACTGGCCTGTTCGTCTTGGATTAGTTTTAGAATATCATCGGAGTAGATAATGCCAATAACTTCGTCTTTGTCGTTGAGCACGGCAACTTTACTATGCGGGTGAGCTCTAAATATTGCCACCACATCTCGGTGGGTGGCTGCATAGCTAACAGAAGGGATGCGTCGACTGTGCTTGCCAATGAGTTCACTACGTGCCGACAAGCCGAGCTGGTGACCGGGTAAAAAGCCGATGAGTTTGCCGTCGTCAACTATAAGAATAACAGGAGGTCGGCCAGTGTGTTTTTCATGGTTAGCAAACTGTTTAGCAACAGTCTCAACTGAATCTTTGCTGGTTACTTGAATGTAATCCAGGGTCATCAAACCAGCCGCTGTTTCGGGGTCAAAAGCTAATAGGGTCGACAGTGAATCTTTCAGGTCACTGCTCAGTGAGTTTAGTACTCGCTCACGCTTGCCTTTGGTAATGAGTTGCAAAAGGTCGGTTGCTTCGTCGGGGTCTAGTGTTTGTAAGAGGCCGACGAAATCTTCGTCAGGGATTCGTTGCAGAATGTCACGACGCACGCTGACCGTGACTGAGCGCAGCATTTCTACGCGCTTATCCTGTTCGAGTTCGAGGAATAGTTTGGTGCGAGCATCTTTTCTAAACTGGATGTCGGCTAAAGCAATTGGATTAACATTGAGGTTGATGGCCGATACGAGCGGGAGACGTGAGAGTTTCTTCTTAAGCTTCATTACTTTGTATTTTAGCACTATCGCGTCAATTAGATGGTAAGCTAGTGCCATGTCATATGTATTATTGATAGCCTTAGCACTCAGCGTAGCTTTTGCATACACCGCTATATCAGGTGCTCCTTGGGTGCCAGCTCGAAGCCATGACGTTAAAAAGTTGTTGCCTGAGCTCAAGATTACACCGGAAACACAGTATATCGAGTTGGGGTGCGGCGAAGGTCGAGTTATACGGGAGGCGGCCAAAGCGGGTGCTCAAGCTGTGGGCTATGAACTCAATCCTGTGTTATGGGCAATTGCCTGGCTGCGGTGTTTGCCTTTTCCTAATGCGCATGTCCGCTTAGCCAACTTTTGGTCGGCCGATTTGAGCGGCGCTGATATTGTAATGGTATTTTTAGTGCCACGTACTATGCAACGATTGGCGGAAATTGCCTCTCGGCAGATGAAGCCTGGTTCGCGCCTGATAAGCTATGTGTTTGCCCTGCCCGGCCATCGACCGAAGCGTACCATTAAACCGTGGCTGATGTATCAAATGCCAGAAAATAGATGATCTTAGAATAAAGCGTGGACGAAATTGCTGACTAACCCAGCGGCTGCCACGATTATGCCAACTCCCACCGATCCAATAATAATTCCGAGGATAAAGAGGACAATATCCTCGAGGATTATCGAGAGTGCAATAACAACTGCTCCCATTGAAGGTAAAGTATCAAGTCCAGAAAATGGTGGTGCGATAAACGCGGCAAAAGCTAGTAGTAAGACAATTAAACCAATCAAGAAACGCATGGTGGCTCTTTGGAGGTAGCCTGCCAATCGGGGTCGAGAATATTTTTCAAACCACCTTATGCGGCGAATCATAAAGGGCAAACCTTTATGCAAAATAGAGTCACCAAGTTTAATGCGAGTTATAAACCACGGGAACCAAAGTGTGCGTCTTCCAAAGACCATTTCGAGCGCAGCAATCATCACGACCGGCAGTAACACGATGTGCGTGATGCCTCCGGTAGGAATGGGGAGAGACGGAATGAACATGAATAGAAGGAATAATATGGCAAAACTTTTTTCACCAAACGCATGCTGAAGATCACCAATCGTTTGAACGGTGCCGCCTTGTAATTTAGCTTCGAGTTTTTTACTAAACATACTCTTAGTCTAACAGCATCTGGCTGAAGAGTTGTTGAATTTGGAGTTGACAGGCTATACTGAAGTAAATATAGCGTAAAACAAAACAAAAAGGAGTCGGTATGCGCATTTTTTATAACACCGCCAAAGCTCCAAATCTTATGGAGTTGGCCAGTCCAACCGATGGATGTTGGATACATCTTGAAGCCCCTACCGAGGCAGAGTTACTCGATCTGAGTCGACGCTACAACTTGGACTTAGATTTATTGACTGACGGCACCGACCCCAATGAATCACCCCGTATTGAAAAAGATGGATCGGCCGTGTTTATCTATACTCGCTATACCCTAGCAGAAGCTGAAAAAATGACTACCGCACCGCTTTTGATTGTGCATGCCCAGGGCGTTGCAATTACCATTTGTCGTACTGCTTTCACCCAGCTTGAGCAGCTGATCAGTCCTACCGGAGGAATTGTCACAAGTAAACGAGCTCAGCTTATATTGCAAATCCTCGAAACTATTACTATTGGGTATAAGCGTCGCATAAATATTGCGAGTCGTCGTATTTTGGAAACACGTTCTTTGCTGGACAAAGATCAAATTTCTAATCAAGATTTCATTCGATTCATCGATATTGAAGAAGACCTGAACGACTTTTTGTTGGTACTGGAGCCAATGGTTGGTGTATTGAATTCCCTGCTCAACGGTCGGTTTATCCGGCTATATGAGGAAGACCGCGATCTTATTGAAGACTTACAGTTGGGAAATCAGGAGTTAACGTTGCTTGCGCAATCGCGTTTGTCGACGCTGCGTAATATACGTGAAGCTTATAGCACCATTATGGCTAATAGCCTGAATAAGGTGTTTAAATTGATGACCAGTATAACTATTTTGATGGGAATATTTACTCTTATCACCGGTATTTACAGTATGAATATCTCTTTACCTGCTGCCCATAACCCCAATGCCTTCTGGATCATTATCGGTATTACGACGGCTGCTATTTCGACCGTTGCAATATATTTCAAGCGCAATCGTTGGTTCTAGCTCCTGCTAGCTAATTGACCTGATCTGCTTTGGATTTTATGGGGGATGTGGAGTGTTAAGTCAGTCTGCTGGCGGGGAGCTAATATAGTTGCTCGAGTTCCCTTGCCTGGTCGTGAATTAATTTGAAGTTCACCACCAATGCGGGCGACGATCACTTTCGCCACTTGTAACCCTAAGCTTACTGAAGTTGGCTGGAAATTAGTATTCACCGTTCGTCTACTCATTGGCACAAACAGACTTTGCAACAGTTCGTTATTCATGCCCGGTCCGTCATCCATCACTGCAATCATAACTTTATGCCCATGACGTGACCCGCGAAGTGCTACGCGTGATCCGCCCGGACAGTAAGTAAACGCATTCTCCACTAGATTATCGACCAACACCTGTAGTGCCAATCCGTTGATGTGAAAGGCTAAACCTTCGTCGATCTTCACTTCAAATGCTAGATGTCGAGCAACTGCAGCTGGGGCATACGCTTTTTCGGCTCGTCTCTGAAGCGCTGAACTGACTGCATATAATGGTTCGGTTGTACTCAGATCGCTGGCCCGCTGGATGGTTGCTGTTTGTTTGGTGAGTTTAGCGAGTAGTACTAAGCCACTAAAGAATTCACGGGCTTGTGGGATATGGGTCAAAATCTGACTTGCCGTTACTAGATCGGTGTGTAGTTTTTCAAAGGTCATTACAAAATCCGTAGCAAAGGTTCGGCGAACATCAAGTACAAATGCATTTTGACGTGCCTGTTCCTCTGTGGACTTCAATAAGGAGTGAGCCGAACTGTAGCGGCGGTAACTGATCATGAAAATGATATTGCTGACAATGAGTGATGTGGCAATCGCAGTCAACGAAAGCGTTGATGTTCCGAGTTGCAAAGCGCTGACTCCAATAGCAATTTGTACAAAAATGGTAAGCCAAAAGAGTCCGGATTTAAGAGGGTTACTGCGCCTTCCAAATAAGATTTCTTCTCGGCTTTTGGTACGCGAAATAGAATCCTCATTTTGGCTCATGAGTGTTGCAGCTTGCTTAGAATATGCTCGCACGTGATGCTCGAGTGGCTGTAGTTCCCTGTTTTCTACTAAATGCTGGGCGGTTACGCGCTCAAATGTTTGCACGATTTTACTGCTAATCAGCGGCATATAGCCGACAATCAGGTTGAGGTAATCGTCTAGAGCTTGGTGCATGAGGATGTATCGTTCGGTAATAATCGCTAAGCGATGGCTTTTGCGCCGTTGTTGTCTTCCGCGGTGCAGCAACACTACACTTATCAGCAGCGGCCATAGCACCGCACCATAGAGTAACCAGTCGGTATAGACGGTTGGAAAGAACTGCGTTACAAAAGAAGCCACCATAGTGTACCTCTATCATAGCATTAGCATTACAGTGGTTCTACTCAGATAGCTTTCAGTATAAGGCGGTATACTACTAGGGTATGAAACTATTAGTTGTGGAAGATGAGGTAAAGTTGGGCCGAGCTATCAAAGCTGGCCTAGAGCAAGACGGCTACGCCGTAGATTTATTGCACACTGCCGACGATGGACTCGCCTACGCCGAGACTGAAAACTACGATGTTATTATTCTTGATCGAATGCTACCCGGTGGTCGAGATGGACTAGAGATATGTCAGCAGCTTCGTACGGCTGGCAATTCTACGCCTATTCTCATGCTTACCGCCAAGGGTGAACTAGCCGACAAAGTACACGGACTTGATCAAGGTGCAGACGACTATTTGGTTAAGCCCTTTGAATTTGACGAATTGCTTGCCCGAATCCGGGCCCTGGTACGCCGTCCGCAGCAAGCTGTGGGTGTGCATATTGCGTTAGGCGATTTGGCAATTGATACAGCTGCAAAACAAGTACAGGTTCAGGGTCGACCTGTTAAGCTCAGCAAAAAAGAATATGCCTTGCTTGAATATTTGGCCCATCACGCTGGCCAAGTAGTCAGTAAAGATCAGCTCATTGAACATGTTTGGGATTTTGAATCTGACATTTTGCCTAATACCGTAGAAGTGTTTATTCGTAGTTTGCGTAAGAAAATTGATCTCGATAATG
>CAYXHO010000001.1:26408-42687 GCA_964465215.1 uncultured Candidatus Saccharibacteria bacterium
GACCGTCATGTATCGAGACGGTCCGTGGTTTTGGCTATCGTCTACGGAGTGACAATTAATGTTTCGTTCGGCAGTCTTTAAATTAACCGCCTGGTACGTGGGCGCTTTAATTTTCGTTTGTTTAGTTTTTAGCATCCCCATTTATAACGTCACTGCCGCTCGCTTGCGGAGTGGTGCTATACGGCAAACGGAATTTGTCCGGCGTTTGCCTATAACTTTTGATGATGATGACTATGTTCCACAGCTCGTGCGATTGCGCGATAAGCAGATTGCAGATGACCAACATCAGTTGCTAATCGCCCTTTTCCTTATTAATGCTGGCATTGTCGGCATCGGCGCATACGCCAGCTTTTTATTTGCTCGTCGCACCCTGAGACCACTAGAGCGAGCGCACGCTGCACAAGTTCGCTTTACGGCTGATGCCAGCCATGAGCTGCGTACTCCGCTAGCCGTCATGCAGACTGAAATTGATGTAGCCCTGCGTAATAAAAAGCTTTCTGCCCCTGACGCCCGAGAAGTTCTACAAAGCAACCTCGAAGAAGTAGCCCGCCTGCGGCAATTAAGCGACCAGCTCCTTGGATTGACTAGGGCCAGCACTGAGCCGCTGCATGTTTCAAAGGTGCAGCTGTCTAAATTCGTCGCAGACACTTCGAAACGTCTTTCTAAACAATACAAAGTTCCTATTGCTACCGACATTCAGGTTGGAATTGTGGCGCAGGTAGATAAGCTGTTGATCGGTCAGGCATTAAGTATCATTGTCGAGAACGCCGTGTTGTATAGTGGCCTTCCCGACCCGGTCGTGACTGTTCGATTAGCCGCCAAGCATGACGTCATTCGGCTTGCCATCACCAACCAAGGTGCAGTTATCGCAGCCAAAGACCTAGAACATCTTTTCGACCGTTTCTACCGAGGTACCCAGGCTACCAGCCTCAACCCCAAGGGTCACGGCCTTGGACTGTCGCTGGTCAAAGATATTGTGAACCGGCATGGTGGCGATGTATTAGTAACCAGTTCTAAAAAGTCCGGAACCTGCTTTACGCTTTCTATACCTACTAACTAGACAGAAAGTCTAATTTCTGTTACTTTCTGCGTTGTGGCAACAAACAAAATAGCGTTAATTATTCCGGCATATAATGAAGCTGAGTGTATTGGTAGGGTTATAGAACCAGCCAAAGAAGCATCTGTTTTGGACGAGATTATTGTTATCGATGATGGCTCTTATGATCAGACGTCAGAAGTGGCGTTAAGCTATGGAGTGCCCGTTATCGAACATCCAATCAATCTTGGCAAAGGCGAGGCAATGCAGACGGGTGTTACCCTTGCTCGGGAGTTAGGTGCTAAAACACTTCTATTTTTGGACGCTGATTTACACGGTTTACGTTCCGATCATATTGAAATGTTAGTTAACCCAGTTCGTTATCATGAAGCCATAATGACTATTGGTATTCTTGAACGTTCGTTGATTCAGAGAAGCGTATTGCGCCACTGGGGAGCATTAAGTGGACAACGAGCGATGACATTGAACTTCTGGGATCAACTCACTGCCCCAGAACGTCATGGTTTTCGGGTCGAAGCGTCATTAAATGCTTCAGCGAGACATCATGGTCAACACCATTCAATTAGACGGCTGGAGCTAAGACATGTGACGCATACAGGTAAAAGAGAAAAAGAACCCACTTTAGCAAAGGCGACAATCGCCTATGGCAAAACGTATGGTGCTGCGGTTTACGCCTATATTCGTTCAGAAATAACTAGTCACTCAAAATCGTAATTGCTAAACCGCATAGTACGACATTTGCGCTGGCGCCCAGGATTGCCCCTTGCCATATTTCATGTTCATGATTGGCATCTTGTTGTGCGTCAAGAGTTTCTTGGTGAGCTTCGAGTTCTGTGTCAGCTGCTTGTTCTCGACTGGCATTTAGCTGGCTGGCGGTATCAACTGTTGATTCAGCGTTTGGGCATGATCCAGTTTGTAGCACAAGCGATTCTGCTGAATGTTGTGATGTATTATCATGTACTGCGTCAAGATAAAGTTTGAGTACTGCCTGGCAGTCAGGACGCTGACTTCGAAGGAAAACAGTTAGCTCCTCATCAGCCTGCTTGGTGGCTGTATGCGCTGTAGTTTCAGCTATTTGAGCAGCCTTTAGGTGAGCATCATCTTTGCCGGCGGCTTGCCACCCCAGAAAGCTACCAACTGCTGCACCGGGCAAAAAAACAAATGCCACTGGCAATACGACATCATAGAATTTTTCTTTGTACAACTCGGGTAATTTCATTTGAATAACTCAGGTATACGCGTTTGTACTCTGAGTTGCAAGCATGAGCTTAATGAAATGTATAACCTAGATCAGCGAGGAAGTGGCGAAACGCGCAGGAGCTTCCAGCTAAAATCGGAATTATTAAACTGCAAGCGGTAGTTGCGGGTGCCGTCACTCATGTCAAAGAGTTCGATCATACTGTGACCTTTTTGGAGGATGTAGTGCATTCCGGCTTCGACAAAGGTAACTTCTTCGGTGTCGATGGTGATCTGCTTGGGAAAGCTACGAATTTTGCCTTTACCACGGAACATCAAGGCATTAACTGACACTTCTTTGTTGACCAGGCCGTTTGTATTTTGGTTGTCTTGACGACGATCTTGATAATGATTGATTGACATAAGATTGCTCCGATCTTGGTTAAAAAGTAAGAGAGTCTCCGTAGTGCAAGGCACTGGAGTCGAACGGCTTCCCCGGAGTAGTCCGAGTTGGAGCAGCTGTACGTCCTAAGGTGATTTACCGTTCGAAAAACATCTTTCGCTGGTACGTCTCAGCATTATTTATAGGGATGGCAGTGACGCCTGGCAGCCATTGCGATTGCGGTCTACCGGTGTGTATGCGTCCCGAGATTTTGCCCACCTGAAGTGGCATTATTAGCCTATGAGTAGGAAGACTTACGTCAGCACCCATACTGCTACTGGTAAGTATGCGCTGCAAAACCTGCTCTGACAAGTTTGTTTTTTACAACTTTTTAACGCAGTGCAAGAATACTGCACAAGGGGTCTATTCGTCGATATGAATGGGGTGTTCGGTGACTTTTTTAGGCCACTGCATGGATACGAATATAGCTCCACCGAGCAGACTGGCGAGCACTGCTAGGCTTATGGCGATGGGCACATGTAAGCCCAGTGGTGCGGCAATCATCTTGAAGCTAATCCAAAATAAAATTCCGGACAATCCCCAACTAAGTGCCCAAAACCTATCGGCAACTGCTTCGTATACAAAATATAGGGCTCGAAGGCCGAGCAGTGCGAACACGTTACTGGCATAGGCAATGAAGCGGTCGGGGCTAACGGCTAGCACCGCCGGCACACTATCAACGGCAAAGATAATGTCGGTAAATTCTATGAGTAGAATTACGGCGGCCATCAGCGTTAGCATGCGTTTACCATCTTTTTTAATGGTTAGTTTATGCCCGACAAACTCGTGGTGAATAGGCAATATGCGGCTGAGCGTTTTCCAGAGACGCTTATCGGTAATCTCAACTTCTTGCTCCAGCTCGTCGCCACCTCGAGCTTCTTGTAATGCTTTCCAAGCAGCTCGCAGCAAGATGAGCCCAAAGATGATGCTCACCCACTCAAATCGTTTCAAAAGCTCTAAGCCAGCCAAAATAAAGATAAGCCGAAAGATGATGGCACCGGCTATACCATAGTTCAGCATTCGTCGTTCGATGCGGTGATCGACCTTAAAGCTAGCAAAGATCAGTCCAATAACGAAAAGGTTGTCGAGGCTCAGTGCTTTTTCGATAGCCCAAGCTGCCAGGTACTCGCCAGCGGCTTGATGACTGATAAACAAATAGACTGGAATGGCAAAAGCCAGAGCAATAGATATATAGAATATTGACCAACGTACCGCCTCGGGGAATTTAATTTCATGATCTCGTTTGGTATGACGGTATTCGATGATGGTATATCCAGTAAGTGCCAGCAAGACAAGCGCATACATAAACCATGGTACGTGGTAACTATGTACCTCGCTGGCTGCAGCTGAGGCAAAATGAAGGATTTGTAGCATGCTGATTATTGTATGTTAGTCAGTGTGCAATTGTCTATCTACGGCCGTTGGTAGCTTGCCTGATATGCTGCGCGGCCATAAATTGCGACTGCGAACGATGCGAATTTGAATAATGTATAATACCACGGTCGATTGAAGATACAACCAGAATAGGATGCCGAGCACTAAGGCAAAGGTGCCATATAAGGGGCTCAGTGTTTTGAGCTGTCGGGTGATGAGATAGCTTCCTATACCCTGAGCAACTAAAACAGAGACACTACAATAAGCAGCCATCTGGGCAATATTTTTCTTGCCAATATTGCGTGGTAAATTGAGTCGATACAGTATATAGAAAGTTGGAATTAGAATAGCGAGCGCTCCAGCTGTTGCTAGTATTTTATAAACAAACGATCGTCCCAGCCCTGATGCGCTGGCTGACAGAACAGCTGCGCTTACCAAGCCTATACCGCCAAATATAATAGTTGCCGCGCTCACCAGGATTGTCTTAGGAAACCCGGGTCGCAGTTTTTTGGGAATGTGCCACATATGTTGTAGGGCACCTCGAAAGGCGTCTGCCCCACCCCGGGCGCCATAAAAAGTAAAAACAAGTCCAACTATTAATGCGGCACCAGACTTTGTAGACACGGCGATGTTGCGCGCTAGCTGTTCACCAATGACTGGAAAATAACTGTTTACGGCATTCATTACAGTTTGTTGAAACGATTGATTTCCTTGACTGACGATGTCAGTTATAGAAGTAAACACAAGTAACAGTGGGAAAAGTGACAAAAAACTATAATAGGTCATCAGCGCCGCTTGGTGATTGGCATTGTTTTCATTGAATCGCTTAAAAACCCCTAGCGGCAAGCCAAGAAACGGGTGCTGTTGTTGGAATTGGTCAAATGCCTGGATAGTTCGGTTGATTATCTTCACTCTGATACAATAAAAGCATAACTACAACAAAATGAAAAACACTTATCAAAAAATAGTACATATTCTAGCCTCTCGACTTTTCTTTTTTGGCGTCATGGCAGTAAGTATTCTGCAGGGTGCATGGATTGCGTTATCTTCTCGCTACCCCATGGCTTTTGATGAAGCGTACCACTACAATTTAGTGCGAATGCACGCCGAGCAGTGGAATCCACTGTTCTTAAGTCAACCTGCTGGCCCAGCACCATATGGAGCTTTAGTACGGGACCCGTCATGGCTGCACCATTACCTGCTCAGTTTCCCCTATCGGTTGCTCGATGCTCTTGGTGCAAGTGAATATGTTCGGATTGTGAGTTTGCGGCTTATAAACGTCGCTTTCTTTGCTATTGGCTTGTATTTGTTCCGTCGGTTGCTGCTTCTGTCGAGGGCATCTCCGGCTGCGGTCCATGCCAGCAGTCTATTCTTTATTTTAGTGCCCACCGTTCCGCTGCTGGCAGGACAAATCAATTATGATAACTTGCAGTTCCCTCTTTTGGCCGCTACCTTGCTAGCGACATACGCAGCAGCAGAGGCAATTCGAAAGCGTAAACCTCGGTTGTTGACCATCACTCTGGCGTTCATATTTGCACTGCTTGGATCGGTCAATAAATTTACCTTTCTACCCTTCTTGCTCGCGGTCGTACTGTATATAGGAGTGGTTACGGTAAAGACCTACCGGCATAAACTGAGCGATTTGGTGAAGGGTTTGCGGCAACCGTGGCGACTAGAAGGTAGTTGGCAGCGAAATAGTGCACTTGGAGTACTTGTGGTGCTCAGTGGATTATTCGTGTGGTTTTACGGTGTTAATACGGTGGTGTACCATAATCCGGTTATCCAGTGTCACCAGGTACTCGAGCCATCGCGTTGTGAGGGTTTTGAACCGTGGCTTCGTAATTACACCTTAGCGCAGTCGGCGCCTAGCTCCACTACAAATCCGGTCAAATTTACTATCGACTGGATTGGTGGCATGTTCTACCGGAGCTTCTTTGTAATTAACGGAGCGACCGGACCTAAGCGATATACCAATATGGTACCGTTGGGTATTGCTGGTACTGCAGCCCTGCTTATGGTGGTAGGGGTTGTATTAACCGCACGGTTTGCGTCTCGGATTCTAGCCAAAGATCGAGTCTTACAGCTTACCCTTCTGGCAAGTTTGGTGTACGTCGCAGCCTTATGGGGGCGAAACTTTAATGATTTTCGTAATCTTGGCGAAATGGTGGCTATAAATGGTCGATATTTTCAGCCGATCTTGTTCCCTTTGATACTATTTGTCGTTGCGAGTTACCAGCGAGCATTATTTAAAAATCCTCAGGCAAAGTTTTGGTTGTTTATAATTAGCATGCTTGGATTCATGTCTGGTGGTGGCATTATAGGCTTCATACACTACAGTGATGTGGATTGGTATTTTGCCGGCCAAGCCTGGATTGAAAGCATGAATGCAGCTGCTCGTCGGTTAGTGGCGCCACTTTTTTTGTGGTTCTAGGCGTGCGGCTGTTCTAGCAACCGGCGACAGGTTTCGTCTATGTATTCTCGCTGAGCCGAAAAAAACGCCAGTTCAGCAGCGTGAACGAAACCATCTACTGGAAGTCTCAGCGTACGATATTGGGGATCAACAACTAGGTTTAATTGATTGACACTAACGCCGATGTCTAGCCGTGGAGATAGCATAGGCACGTCAGAAACAAATGAAGCAACAGTTGGTCTAGCCGTAGGAAAAACTACCCCTGGATATACGCAGACCGGCTTGCGCCGGTCTGCAGGTTTAGAGAATTTAGCAATGAGATACAGAATGCCACCTGGACGTAATTGATCTACAGATAAGCGATCTTCATAGTTACGTGTAAAAACGTCGAGTGACTCCCAAGCATGGTAATGAGTTTCTAATTCGTACATAATTACACATTATAGTCAAAAATATGCCAAAGTAAACTATTGTAGTGGGTGTATGATAGATATAGATAATCTCGAAAGGAACTTCGCATGGCAAAAAGTGAAAACAACTTCATAAAGATCACCAAACAAAAGAAAGAATCTGGTACGGTTGCCTTTTTAACCTATGTCGGTGCAGCGGTTTACTTTGTGAATAGTGTTGACGGGTTTTGGAACATCGTAGCCGCATTACTAAAAGCAGCAGTATGGCCAGCTATTCTGCTCTATAACGTTTTGCAGTTTTTTACAGCCTAAAAGTCGGCGATTACTATTTTTTTCATTTCCATGAGTTTGGCAAAGCTGTCATCTTTTTCCATTAATGTTTCCATGTTCTCAGGAATAATTTGCCAGCTCAGTCCAAACCTATCTTTGCACCAACCACACTGTTCAAATTTCTTGTCAGCTGAAAGTTTTTCCCAGTAGTGGTCTATTTCATCTTGATCTTTGCAGGTCACGGCAAAAGACACCGCTTCGGTAAAGGAGAATTCTGGACCTGCATTGATGGCCACAAACTGCTGACCACGTAGTTCAAATGTAATAGTTAATACTTTTCCAGCTAAATCTTTTTGGAAATCGGCTAGTCCTTCATGCGGGTAATAAGTGGTGCTAATTATTTTTCCATCAGGAAATACGGACACATAGTAGTCAACGGCTTCCTGGGCATTACCATTAAACCAAAGGTTTGGTGTGATTGTTTGCATTCGACCCTCCTGACTTAGTTATCTTGATATGATAGCAAACAAAATTTAGTCCAGCGAAGTATACTGTTTTTTAACGTGGTCGGCATTAATGCCATTCACAAGATTGGTAAAACCAAGTTGTTGCAAGATTTGGATGGCAACATTGGATCGGCTCCCTGTGCGACAGTACAGTACAAGCTCAGTATCTTTTGGAACATCCTGGAGTTGCGTAGCTCCAGCCATAAGTTCAGTAGGTGGAATATTGAGCGCTCCATCAACGTGGCCACTGGTGAATTCAAAGGGTTCTCGGACATCGATTATAAGTCGTTTAGTCATATCATTAGCCTAGCGAATACAGTGAGATGTGTCTAGGTATGAGCGAGCAGTAATAGACCGATAGGATTATAATAATAGGTGGAGGATAAAGCCATGACAAAACAGTGTCAAAGCTGCGGAATGCCCCTGCAAACCAAAGAAGCTGGTGATTGCCGAGGCAGCGAAAAAGATGGATCAAAAAGCGAAAAGTGGTGCCAGCTGTGCTACAAGGACGGTGCTTTTATTGGGCCGGATTGCACACTCGACCAGATGACCGTAATTGTAGATGATGCACTAAAGGCTCGCGGTAGTAGTCGTGTAATGCGTTGGATGGCAAAAAAACAATTACCTCACCTTGAACGGTGGAAGCGTTAAGACTTTCAAGCAATATTTACTTCAAGTTCAGGGCAAATGAGCTGTGCGTATTGAGCAAGTAAGCGTCGATGACAAAACTCTGGCAACTCCTCAATACACATTATAGTGACTGCTTGCGTGAGGGCTACACCAACGAGGCTTTCAACCGCGCTATGAGTATGTGGTTCGCGCAGGAATTCACCATAACGACTCACAAAGTGTGACCAGGGTAAGCCTCTTTTATAATAGTCTCCCATTAGGACTGCTGGAGGAGCCAGCAAACTCCAATGTTCTTGGTAAAGGCTCGGAGTAATATCGGGGTCTGGCGTTGAACCGTCATTCAGTGTATGTCGGCTCATCACAGAAATACGGAGTCCGTCACCTACTTCGATGGGGGCTTTGATCCACTTTGTTCGGAGCATGCTATAAGTATGCGCCCTGCACGCTTTGTTATACAATAGCACTATGATATTGCAACAAATTTCTGGCGGTGCAGCCCATACGCTGCCTGCCGATCTTAAATCAATGCTCAAGGCAAAAAAGCCCGTTAGAACCATTTGGGAAGACCTCACTCCCCTAGCCCGAAATGAATGGATTTGTTGGGTAGAGTCAGCCAAATTGGTCGACACACGCGCTCGGCGTTTGCAACGCGTAGAAGGCGACCTATTGCATGGCAAACGACGACCCTGTTGCTGGGCCGGGTGCATTCACCGCGCCAAAACCGGCAAAGCCTAGATTGACTTGCTTTGAGCGATTTCTTGGTGCCGGGTAACTACTGCGGAAATAATTTGCTCCCAGATTTTATGTGCAATGGCTGGATCCAGATTTGCTTGCTTAGCAAGCTTTGCAAGACGAGCATATTGCAGTTTTTCACGAGCTAAATCCTTAGCAGGAAGGCCGTGTTCTTTTTTATATTGGCCTACTTTTTCGGTCACTCGAAATCTTTCGGCTAAAAGTGCCAATAAGGCGGCGTCAATATTGTCGATACTAGTTCGGAGGTCATTGAGATCATGCATGCTCTAAAGTATAAGATTGCATGGAAATTCGTCAATGTACTAGGTATACAAAGAGCACCCTCACGTGAAGATGCTCTTATTAGTCTCTCGGCACTAGATTTGCGAGAGGATCCAGGCGGCACCAGCTAGTGACAGGATGAATAATCCTAGCCCTACCGGTGAGCCCCAGCTAAACCATGAACCCCATGAACGCCAATTTTTATGGGTGCGTTCATACCAGTCCATTTGTTCGCTTTCTGTCATTTTCGACATAACGACTCCTTATATTTTACTAATAAGAGTCTCGCTTTTGTTGCTGCCAGAGCGCAGATGATCCTCGAGACTGAAGCTGCGTAGTTGCCTGGTCTTATACATGCAGTATAGCAAAAAACGAATGCTACACTAAAGGTATGAGCCATCGAATATATAGCATGAGTTTTGCCAGTGTGTACCCGTTATATATTGCAAAGGCTGAAAAGAAGGGGCGCACCAAAACTGAGGTAGACCACATCGTGCGGTGGTTGACCGGTTATGACACAGCGCTTTTACAAAAACAAATAGCTAAGGAAGTTACATTTGAAACATTTTTTGCCGAAGCTCCTGCCCTAAACCCATTACGCAAAAATATAACCGGACTTATCTGTGGCGTGCGGGTGGAAGATATTACCGAGCCATTAATGCAAGAAATTCGTTACCTGGATAAGCTTATCGATGAACTTGCAAAGGGTAAAAGTTTAGACAAAATCATTCCAAATCCTTAGATTTTATAGGATTTAACATAAGCATTTGTAGTTTAGAATATATTGTGATAGAATAAGCGTATTGTTTTTGATGAATCCGGGTTAGTTAGTGTGTACTCGATTTCAGCAATCGCAGTCATACATATAAATAACTAACAACAAGGATTCTATTTTTATGCCTTATCAAACCAAAACGTATTCTAGCCGCCGCTTTGCCGGTAACGCCCGCAGTGGCTCTCGCCCTCGCTATAGCGCCCCAAATCGTGGTGGCCGCCGTGGTCCAAAAAAAGACTACATTGATCCAAAACGATTTATTAAAGTTGCACAGCCTACTCAGGCTGAAGCGTATACTGCACAGCATACATTTGCCGACTTTGCCGTCAACGATGTCATTAAGCGCAACCTGACTGTCAAAGGCTACCAAGTCCCCTCTCCTATCCAGGACAAAACTATACCAGCCGCACTTGAAGGCAAAGATATCATCGGTATTGCCGATACCGGAACCGGTAAAACTGCAGCTTTTGCCATTCCCCTGCTCCATGCAGCTATGACACATGGTGTTCGGGCGCTTGTTGTTGCTCCAACTCGTGAGCTTGCTCAGCAAATCGAACAAGAACTTCGCTCTATCGCGAAAGGCAGTGGCCTTTTTGGTGCAGTACTTATTGGTGGTGCAAACATTGCTCCCCAACTTCGAGATTTGCGAAGCAATCCGCATATTGTTATTGGCACTCCAGGCCGCATCAAAGATCACATCGATCGTGGTAGCTTGAAGCTTAATAACTTTAGCATGGTGGTTCTCGACGAAGTCGATCGCATGCTCGACATGGGTTTTGTCAATGACGTGCGCGAACTTTTGCAAGAGTTGCACCCACAGCGTCAGTCGTTGTTCTTCTCGGCAACGCTTGATAAGCGTGTGAGTGATCTAATTGCAACTTTTTCTAATGACCCAATTGCTATTTCTATTAAGTCTGGTGATACCAGTGAAAACGTCCACCAAGACGTCGTTTTTGCTCGTCATGACGGTGAGAAAATCGACAAACTGCATGATCTGCTGATTGCCGGTAATATCCAAAAGACCATTATTTTTGACGATACACAGCGTAGTGTTGAAAAACTTTCTAACGAGCTTGTTGCTCGCGGATTCAAAGCAGGCTCGATCCATGGTGGCAAAAGCCAAGGTCAGCGCCAACGCGCCCTTGCTCAATTCAAGCGCAACGAAGTAAATATTTTGGTAGCTACCGACGTTGCTGCTCGCGGTATTGATGTTTCCGACATCACGCACGTCATCAACTACTCTACTCCTCAGAGTTACTCTGACTACGTGCATCGCATTGGGCGCGCCGGTCGCGCTGGCAACATCGGCTACGCCCTTACTTTCGTCACCCGTTAGATTAGGCGATATAATTTTTCTAAAGATATTCTTAATTGTATTTTAGGTAAGATCAAATAAGTCCGAGGGCGTGGTCTATTTTGGGGCGATCAAAACCAAGAACGTTTATTTCTTTGCCGTCTTTGGTTTGGATGATGCTAAATGGAACGCCCAGTTGCCCGCTTTTTTCAAATAATTCTTGGGCTAGCCTAGGGTCTTCGTCGGCTTTCTTTTCGTCGTAAGCAATGTTTTTATCTTTGAGATATTGTTTGAGCATTTTGCAGAACCCGCAGGTTGCTGTGCTATAAATTGTGATGTTTGCCATACGCTCCTCCTTAAGGTGAGGTTTGATTGTTATTTGTCCTTGAGATATTTACCGGCAATACTGAGGGCAAATGAAGTCAGAATAATAAATACAGTTATAAAGAGAAGACGTGTGAGCAATTCGAAAATGGCGGAATCTTCTTGGTCTGGGCCAGCACTGGTGAGAACAACCAAAATACCGATGACACCGAATGCAATGGATGCGTAGCTAAATACTTTGGGTGCTATTTTGTGCATATCTATAGTATAGCAAATTGGGCTATAGTTACGGTGAATGGGCTATGTTTTTTGAGCGACTATACGCAGAATTTCTGCACCAATACTCACTTGGTCATCTGGGTATTGATCTGAGTAGCCATACGTATCCGCTCGAAACGCAGAAAACCGAATGACATTGTAATCTTCTGGAAAGTCATCAACAATGTGCGTAACCGTCTCGCGAGGTACGAGTACATCGTCATAGACTGGACCATTGTGCAGTACGGTTAGGCCTGATTGCTCGAGGGTTAATCCCAGCAAGTTAGCAAAGATAGTTGTTGAATTACCGAGGATTGTCTTCTTTAGTTTCCTGTCTTTTTCAATAATGTCAGTAAAAGCAGCAATTGCTTCTTGTCCTTCAGATCGCCATAATTCCATTTGTACATCGCTATCTAATAGAGCATCACCGAGTCTTTGGGCGGTTTCAAGACTGTGTCGTTTGCCTATTATTCGTCTGAATCGATCAAAAGACCGTTGCCCTAGTGCTGCTAATCGTAGATTATCGAGCGGTACTGGGGTGAAATTTTTTTGACGTAAGTAAGTAGATACCGCTTTAAACGATGCGTGAAGGTCATGAAAATAAACCAGTTTTCCACCCGGTCGTAGGATACGTGAGCATTCAGCAACAACCTTTTCCATATCGGTCATGGCGTCGATGACGAGCAAGCCGACAATACTCGCTACTGATGCATCGCGAATGGGTATATTGTATAGATCGCCGTTGACTACCGGTGCATCCGTTTGCTGGGCGTGCAGTGTGGCACTTTTCATGCTGCCTTCGATATGAGCATTAATGGTTCGGGCCGTCAGAAGCTCACTCAGACCACCTATGCCACTGCCAATTTCTATGACTGGCTCACCTCGGGGAATAAACTCGATGGCCGCAGCATCTATCATTGCTTGCAGGGGTTCTTTGGAAAATTCCCGAGATACCCAGCCTAAAGCGGTGTGGTCAAACCATACATCATCTTTAAAATGACTCACTTGCATTACATTAATAAAACATAAAATGTATAGTTAGTCAATGAGCAGTATTAGATATCCCGCACGCTGCCAAACGGCACTCTTTTTATGATGGTGTCGTGCATGTTAGCCATTTGGGCTGGTACTACGGTGAACTCGCCATACCGATCGTTAATGATGTCGGCGGCTCTGGCCAGTGATCGAGTGTCGAGTCTGGTGCCGTCGAAAATGCCGAGCTGCACAGGCGTAGCGGGCGTTACATCGAATACCGACAGGTTGATATGGGTCACGCGCGCAGGAAAATCAACGCTTCCGAGTAGTCTCATGCAGTTTAAATATATTTCTTGAGTGGAATAGAGTGATGCACCTACTCGCTTACTTTTGCCCCACCACTGCCCATTTTCAAAGGCGAGATACATAGCAATACCATGTGCCTCGTAGTCGTGTTTGCGCAACCGTCGTCCTGTTTTTTCGCACAGTTTCATGATGAGGCGATTGACTTTGTCGGGGTCGCTGGTTTTGTCGCCTACGGCGTAGTCATTACCGAAGCTTCGGGTCTTGAACTTTTCGCTGTCTACCTCGTAGCCCCTGAGGCGCAAGTACCAGTAATACCCAACCACGCTTTTAAAGACCTCTTTTTTGAGCTTTGGCACTGTTGCTTCGAAGAAATCTAAAGGAGTGAAGATGCCTGCTACATTCAGCCTGGCCTTGTAGCGGTAGTTAATCCCTGGTAGGTCGGTGAGATCCATCTGTCCATAGACGTTCAGGATGTCCGTGCCCTGGATCACATCAAGCCCATCAGGCTTATCCAGTCCTGCGGCCACTTTTGCGAGGAATCGATTTGGTGCTATGCCAATGTTGACGGTTACATATTCCCCGAGCTCGTTGGCTATATCTTGCTTAATGAGCTTTCCAATTTCTACAAGACTTACTCCGTCTTGGACGGCCTTTGAGCCTCTAAAATCAACCACAAACTCGTCGATAGACTTAGGAGTTACTTCACTGGTATAACGCTCCAGTACTTGCTTGAAGCGACGACGGGCATCGAAATACTTTTCTGGGTCGGGCGTCATGATGATGATGTTTGGTAAAATGCGCCGTGCTTCACGGTTGCGCATCAGCTTAATGCCGTGTTTGCGGGCTTCGTACGATGAGGCAACGATAAAACCACCCGGACTATCATAGGCAGCAATGCCAACCGGTTTGTTACGGATGAGAGGGTTGGCCTGCTGTTCAATAATGGCGTAACAGCTGTTGAGGTCGATGTGCATGATGAGCGGCTGAGCATTGTTAATTGGGATTTCCATCGTGTATGGCCTCCAGTGTCCAATGTAAGTTACTACTGTCCAAGCGCAGACGGAACCATAGTGTGTTATCACTGTCGACCAATTCAAAAATATGTTGTCGGTCACGGCCCTCCATATAGCTGTGACAGTAGCCAATTTTACCAACTTTGTAATCTTTGTTTTGCCAGTGTATGAGGTGTGGCTGGACGTGCCGTTGCTTGGCGCTGTAGTACATGACCACGCTGACCTCTTCATTAATTTTCTGTTTCATTGCATCTCCTAGTAGAATTAGATTATGTGCGGCCGTTATACACTCTTTGGAACAAAAGAACTTACCAAACGCTTTAACCTTGGCTCCAAGGCTGGGCAGATCCATGCCAACTACAATGTTGCTCCCGGGCAGATGATGCCAGTTATCGTAGACGACAACGGCAAAAATCAGATACTGATCATGAAGTGGGGCCTCGTGCCGGTGTGGGCTAAGGACAGCACCATTGGCTATAAGCTTATTAACGCGCGGGCTGAGTCGGTGTTCGATAAGCCAATGTGGAAAGGTTCGGTCATGCACAAGCGGTGCTTAGTGCCGAGTAGCGGTTTTTACGAGTGGAAGGCAGTTGACGAGAAGACGAAGCAGCCATACTTCATCCAACCGAAAGACGGGGGCATGTTTAGTTTTGCAGGTGTCTTTAGTTCCTGGAAAGACGCGGAAGGCAAAGAGTTACTTACCTTTTCAATTATTACCACCGAGCCGAATAAGGAGATGGCAAAGATTCATAATAGGATGCCAGTCATCTTGCACCCGGAGGATGAAGACAAATGGTTGAGGCCATCGAGCGAGACCAGAAGCGACATTGAGTCCTTGCTGCGACCGCTTGAAGACGGAGCGTTACAAATGCATACGGTGAGCAGGGACGTTAATAGTCCTAAGGTAAATGAGGAACGCCTCATCTATCATCTAGACGACTAGATCGGACGACCAAGAGTGTACTCCCGAGTTAAATAGCCTGTAGGGAGGAAGACTTGCGCCAGCCCCTACACTGCGTACCTAAAGTGTACCACTTTGGTCAGGCGGAAAGCCACACAAGACTGGGTTAGCAAGTCTCTGTGTGCAAAAGCTATTATGCATCTTTGAGATAACTGCCAAAGGAGCGAACAAAATGGCAGGTATAGCCACCGGGGTTATCTTGTAAGTAGTCTTGGTGGTAATCTTCTGCGGGCCAGAATGTCGTGAATGGCTCAAGAGAAGTTACAACAGGATTGTCCCAGTTGCCTGACTCGTTTACCAGTTGTATCATCTTCTTGGCGTCAGCCAATTCATCTTTGTTTTGATAAAAAATTGCCGAGCGATATGAATCGCCGGTGTCATTACCCTGACGGTTGCGGGTGGTTGGATCATGTACCCTAAAGAAGTAATCCAGTATTTTTAGATAGGTGGTTTTGGTGTCGTCATAGGAAATTTCCATAGCTTCGGCATGACCGGGGTGACTTTGGTAGGTTGGCGCATCGTTTGTGCCACCAGTATAGCCAACCTCTGTATCGACAACTCCTGGTTGTGTACGAAAAAGTTCTTCAAGACCCCAAAAGCAACCACCAGCTAAATATGCTTTTTTAATCACAATGTGCTCCCTTCTCGTGCGTCTGAATTTGAAAATAAAGTAATTGCATAGTCATAGCACTATTGTATCAATACAAACTGTACTCATTGCATGAATAACACATGTTGTTTATGCTTAAACTATGAAAAATGAACATGGTTTTAGCGCAGTGGGAATACTATTAATAATAGCGGTAATGGGAATTATCGGCTTTGTTGGTGTAAAAGTATTTTCATCACAATCTGAATCAGATGGCACGAATAATTCTCAGACTCAATCTGGAGTTTCAGAAAAACAAAAGGATGATGCATCATGTAGTAAAGATCCAGTTATTGCCTTGCCTGTTGCCAAAGATAGAATCGAAGCTATTTTGTATCCTGGTCAAGTGCGAGGAAATAACTTCAAACCACATGGCGGATTTCGGTTGAATGGAGATAATAATGCAGAAGTGACCTTACCTCTCGATGCCAAAGT
>CAYXHO010000002.1:0-27551 GCA_964465215.1 uncultured Candidatus Saccharibacteria bacterium
TTTAGACAAGGGATAGTCGATGTCGAAATATTCACGATAGTAGTCAAGGCAGCGCACAGCAGTTTCTAAAGCAAAATCGGTGAACGCCACATTATCTGGCGTCGCATACGTGCGAACAGTCACACCTCGCTTAGTCTTTGCTTCTTTATAGCCAAGTTCGCCGTATACGAAGGCCAGCAAATAGGTACTCATGATTGGAGTTTTTTCAAATGTAGTCAGCTGCAGCTTGGTGCCTTTTAATAATTCTTGTGATTGTATCGGCGTATTGGAAATAACCCTTTCTCCGACAGGCGTAGTAAGACTGAGCTGAAACGTAGCTTTTGCTGCCGGCTCATCAATACAAGGAAATACATCACGAGCATGATGACTTTCAAACTGGGTGGCGATTAATTGTTTTTCTACATCGTCATGCGTAAAGGTACAAGGATATATGCCATCCATATTGTCAGTAATGACGCCAGAAAATTCTACAGTAATAGTATAGGCACCAGGGTAAAGTAACTCCGCGGTATGCAGACGTACTTCATTAAAGGTCTGTTGAACGTTTACCCGAGATACTACAATCGTTTGGTTGGTTTCTTTGCCATGTCGCACAATACTGGCGGATGAAATTTTGAGTTTATTTTGATGCAGGGTAATACGTTTGCTGGGTCGACCAACTTTTTGGCCCGAGATAATTACTGTACCCGTAAACGTTTTTTGCTCGCGGTCAGGGACAATATTAAGAGTATAATGGTCAGGTTTAAACTGGCTTAGTAGCCTTATAACTCGTTTCATATCTGGTAGTGTAGCATACGGTGAGCAGAGATTGAGGGGCATTTTAAACCTCTTGCCAAGAAGTACTGGAGTACGCTATACTAGTGGTAGTTCATCCGGCCAGCAGGTCGGATTTTTTAATCAAATACGATAAAGGAGACAAAATTATGGAACTAGATATGAAAGGATTGGCACTCGCCGTCCGTACTATCGCAGAAGAAAAAAATTTACCAGAGGAGACGGTTCAAGAAATAGTTGAACAAGCACTTGCTGCAGCCTATCGCCGTGATTTTGGTGATCGCGAGCAAGAAGTGCGTATTACCATGAACCTCAATACCGGTGATGTTGACGCTTATATTACTAAGGAAGTTGTTGAACGCGTTGGTGATGAGCACTTCGAGATTGAACTTGGCCAAGCACAAGTCATGCGCAAAGATGCCAAAATCGGTGATATGATTGAAATTCATGAAAAGGTAGAGAACTTTGGCCGTGTTGCTGCTCAAACAGCCAAGCAAGTGATCTTGCAAAGACTCCGCGAAGCCGAACGAGAAATAGTCATGGCTGAATATGATGACAAGATAGGTACCGTCATTAACGGTATCGTCAGCCGCGTCGAAGGCATGATTGTACGCATAGATCTTGGCAAAGCACAAGGTATTATGCCAAAGAGCGAACAAATCCAGGGTGAACGCTACTACCCAGGACAGCGTCTAAAGGTTTACCTTAAGGATGTCGAACGTGGCTTCCGTGGCCCACAGCTGGTTGTCAGCCGTGGCTCAACAGAATTCATTCGTGACTTATTTGCCAATGAAGTTCCAGAAATGGAAAATGGTTCGGTTGAAATTAAAGCAATTGCACGAGAAGCAGGTGTTCGAAGCAAAATTGCTGTTTCCAGCAGTATCCCTGGGATTGATCCAGTTGGAACATTTGTTGGTGGTCATGGAACGCGCGTAAATGCCGTCATGAGCGAGATAGGTGAGCAAGAAAAGATAGACATCGTAGTATTTGATGAAGACACTAAGAAGTTTATTACAAACGCATTGAACCCGACCAAGGTTCTTAAAGTCACTCTTTTTGAAGCAGATAAGAAAGCAAGGGTTATAGTTGCCGAAGATCAACTAAGTATTGCTATTGGTAAGGGCGGTCAAAATGTCCGACTAGCCAGCAAGCTTACTGGATACACTATTGATGTATCTGCTGAAGAAGAAAAACCAGTTGAAAAGCCAGTTGAAAAACCTGCTGCACCAGCTGAGCCAAAAGCTGCTCCAAAGATTAAGCGAAAAGAACAGCTCGAAAGTAGCCTTCTTGACGCCATCGAAGAACACGGCGAATAGATAAATCTCTTGATAATTTAAGAAATGTTAGCACTCTTGCATGTGGAGTGCTAACTTGTTATTATGGATTTATGTGATGAATAGCGTCACCAGGGGGAACCATGCAAGATACACCAGACTTTCAAGAATTTCTTAATCATTTGACCGACAACGCGTTGCAAAGCCTCAAGCATGCCGATGCAATTGCTCGTGGTTTTGGTAGTCCATATATTGGTACTGAACATCTACTGCTTGGCGTCTTGGCTCAAGACGGTAGCATGGGTGCTAAACTGCTGGATGGAGCTGGTGTAACGCTTGATCGTGCACGCCTCGCACTCAACCTAACTCCTAAAACTGCAACCGTCAGTAATGCTGGTGCAAAGGGTCTTAGTGAAATGTCTAAGCTCACCCTCAAAATGGCCTATGACGTTGCTCAAGACTTTGCTCAAGATTACTGTGGAACCGAACATATTCTCTATAGTATTCTTACGCAAAAGAATGCTCGGGCTACAATTTTACTCCGCGACATGAACATTAATGTTGATATGCTAACTGCCGAGCTCGAACACTTTTTAAATCGTCAACAAATGGCTGACGATCCTACTGGAACTGGTCAGAAAACTGGTCGACGTAAACGTAAAACTGCGCTCGATTTTTTCGGTACTGATCTGACGTCCCTGGCGCGGAGTGGCAAACTTGATCCAGTCGTGGGGCGTGAAAAGCAAATAGCTCGAGTAATTACCATCCTCAATAGACGCACAAAGAATAATCCCGTACTCATTGGAGAACCGGGCGTTGGTAAAACTGCTATTGTAGAAGGGCTCGCTCAACGAATAGTATCTGAAGACGTGCCGGATAGCCTCCTTGACAAGCGCATTGTTATGCTAGATCTGGCAGGTATGATAGCTGGCACCAAGTATCGTGGCGAATTCGAAGAACGCCTTAAAAAAGTCATGGCCGAACTGGAAGAAGATAATCATGTTATTGTCTTCATTGACGAGCTACACCTCATCGTTGGAGCTGGATCAGCTGAAGGTGCTATGGATGCTGGTAATATCCTTAAGCCGGCACTTGCACGCGGCAAAATGCAGCTCATTGGCGCCACTACCACAACTGAATACACTAAACATATCGAAAAAGACGCCGCACTGGAGCGACGCTTCCAACCTGTTCAGGTGCCAGAAACAACTGTGCCCGAGACTCTTGCCATCTTAAAGGGTCTCCGCAAGCATTACGAAGATTTTCATGGTGTGACGGTAAGTGACGAAGTACTTGGGGATATCGTAACGTTTGCAGATCGCTATATTAATGATCGATTTATGCCTGATAAAGCAATCGATCTCCTTGATGAAACAGCTGCTCACCTCCGGGTAGGCAAAGGTAAAACACCACCAGAAATCCGCAATCTAAAGAAAGAGCTTAAGCTGGTCAATGCCCGTAAAGAAGAAGCAGGCGAAAACGAAGACTACGAGAAAGCTGCAGAGTATAAAACCCGAGCCAGCCAGATCGAAGAAGAACTTAAAAACTTGCAGTCAAGTGCCAAACATGCCGACCAGCTAACGCTCACCAGTGATGACGTTGCTGAAGTTGTAGCTCGTATGACTGGTGTGCCGGTAAAACGTGTCGTCAAATCAGAAGCTAAGCATTTACTTACTCTTGAGAAAACGCTGGCTAAGCATGTTATTGGTCAAGACGAGGCGGTAACAGCTGTTTCGCGCGCAATTCGTCGTAGTCGCTCTGGCATTGCCAGCAGCAGGCGCCCAATTGGTTCATTCATATTCCTTGGCCCAACCGGTGTGGGTAAAACTGAACTTGCTCGTGTTCTTGCAGATCACTTCTTTGGTAGTCGCGACGCACTTATTAAGATAGATATGAGCGAATTTAGTGAACGTCACACTGCGGCTCGCTTAGTTGGTGCTCCAGCCGGGTATGTAGGATATGAAGATGGCGGTCAATTAACCGATAAAGTACGTCGTCAACCCTATAGCCTAATCTTGTTTGACGAAATAGAAAAGGCTCACCCTGAAATATTTAATATGCTCTTGCAGATCCTCGAGGACGGTGTTCTTACAGATGCTAAGGGGCGCAAAATCGATTTCACAAACACGATCATCATTATGACCAGTAACGTTGGAGCCGATAAGCTGCAACAAGAAGCAAGTCTTGGTTTTCAGGTAGATTCGAAAGCTGATCAAAAAGACTTAGACGCGCTCCATGCTCGCAACAAAGACAAAGTTCGCGATGAACTCAAAAAACTAATGCGTCCTGAATTACTCAATCGACTAGATAAAGTAATCGTCTTTAGAGCTCTCACCAAAGATAATGCCCTTAAAATTGTTGACTTACAACTCGACGAGCTAAGTCAAAGACTCATTAAGCATGGTATTGGACTCCAAGTGAGTATGGCAGCTAAGAAAGTTCTCTTAGAAGAAGGCTATGACGCGAAAAATGGTGTCCGTCCACTACGACGCCTTATACAAGACACCATCGAAGATCATATTGCCGACGAAGTGTTGAAACAATCATATAGCAAGGGAACGATGGTGAAAGTTGGGGCAAAAGGTACGACCCTGACATATTCATCTGACGCCGAATAACGCCCAAGTACGCTATACTAGAATCATGCAAACACAAGCGTTTTCTGGGCAACGACGCTCATACAAAAGGCTTCTAGGCTCATTATTACTAATTGCCATCTGTACTGGCGTATTCTGGCAAAGGCAGAA
The DNA here is from genome assembly GCA_964465215.1 of uncultured Candidatus Saccharibacteria bacterium. Taxonomy (GTDB): domain Bacteria; phylum Patescibacteriota; class Saccharimonadia; order Saccharimonadales; family AWTP1-31; genus CAYXHO01. Next base: position 4,796 of record CAYXHO010000002.1, read on the forward strand.
TATTTTAGATTGGTGGAATCTGAGAAATTACACTCCAAGTGTCAATGCTGCACAGCTGGCTACCGAAACAACTATGACGAATTATGGTCGACGGATCTTTTATGTGCAAAAGCCAGAACTCCAAGAGAAAGCCGCCTTTTATAAAAGTTGCGAAGAAGGCGAAACTACAATTGTCCTTGGATGCTTTAAACCAAATAACGGTATTTACATTTTAAATGTTACCGATGATCGGCTGCATGGAGTCGAGCAAGTAACCGCCGCCCATGAAATGCTTCACGCTGCATATGCACGCTTAAGTTATCGAGATCAGCAACGACTTAGCACCCAACTCACTAACGCTTATGCTGCTGTACGAGATACAAACATCAGAAGTAAAATTGATTTATATCGTACCAGTGGAGCTGATGTTTCCAATGAATTACATTCTATTTTAGCAACAGAAGTTGCGACATTGCCAGATGAATTAGAGTCATATTACTCAAAATTCTTTTCAGAGCGTAAAAAAATCGTTAATTTTGCGGTTGCCTATCAATCCGAATTTACTCGTCGAAAAGAGATGGTCGATACACTCGACGCCAAGCTCAAAGAGTTAGAGACAACCATAGTTGCTAACAATAAAGCATTAGACGAACAGCAAGCAGCAATTCAGGCTGAAGGCAAACGCCTTGACTCACTCTTAAATCAAGGTCAAATTGAAGCATATAACAGTGGTGTAGCTGCTTACAACAAAAGTCTGATTCCATTTCGGAGTGCAATCGCACAGACCAAACAACTCGTAGAACAGTACAAGACAATTTTAAGTCAACGTAACCAAGTTGCCGCTGAGGCTCAAGAACTAGAAAAAGCACTAGACAGTCGCATACAAACAACCATCGAAAATATCTAGCCCCGAATTTGTTACAATAGCAACATAAAGGAGGGCGTATGGCTAAATCATCGGTACGTTATGAATGTAGTAATTGCGGCGCAATCAGCAGCGCCTGGGCAGGGAGATGTCATTCATGCGGTGAATGGAACACCCTTCAAGAAGAATTACTCATAGACAACGTTAGTGATGCGACCAAATCGGGTAGGGTGCTCTCTCCGACCTCATTGACGAATGTTCGTAAACAATCTCGCGAACCTCGACTTACCACACATATGCCTGAAGTCGACATAGTACTTGGGGGCGGTCTCGTTGCCGGTAGCGTTACACTTATTGCTGGACAACCCGGCATTGGTAAAAGTACGCTTCTGCTGCAACTCGCTGACGCAGTCGCCTCAGATCAGCCTGTATTATACGTAAGTGGAGAAGAATCGGCTCACCAAGTTGCCATGCGTGCAGAGCGGCTTGGAGCAAAGCATACTAAACTTGATATAGTTTCGAGTGATAGCACAGACGATATAGCCAGTACAATTGCCAGCGGAGCATATCGTTTGGTTATAGTTGACTCTATCCAAACGGTGAGCACCAATAAAATTAGCTCTGCTCCAGGCAGCGTGAGTCAAATAACCAATAGCACCCATTTGCTTAGTACGGTTGCCAAAGACACTAACACTGCACTCCTCATTGTCGGGCATGTGACCAAAGAGGGGTCGATTGCCGGTCCAAAGATATTAGAACACGTTGTTGACGTTGTATTGCAGCTTGAAGGTGATCGCTATGGCGGTTTTAAAGTACTCCGTAGTATTAAGAACCGCTATGGTTCGACCAATGAAGCAGGAATATTTGAAATGCTCGAAACCGGACTTCAACCGGTTTCTAACCCATCTGCCGCGTTGCTAGCCGAACGACAAGTAAGTGATGGCTCAGTAGTTTTAGCTACTATAGAGGGTAGTCGACCCTTGCTCGTAGAGGTTCAAGCATTGGTGAATCGAACAAGCTACGGGTATCCCAAGCGTGCAGCAAGCGGAATAGACCTCAACCGTGTTAACTTACTTATAGCTATGCTGGAGCGGCGAACCAAGCTTAATCTAGCCGAACAAGATATTTATATTAATGTTGTTGGTGGCATAAAAATATCCGAACCGGCAGCCGACCTAGCTGTCGTTATGGCAATCGCCAGTGCCAGCAAAGGTATGCAACTTAAACGCAACTCCGTCGTATTTGGAGAACTCGGCTTGAGCGGCGAAGTACGACACGTACCTTTTATCGAAAAACGCCTAGCGGAAGCTAAGAAACTTGGTTTTGACGGTGCCATCGGACCGGTAGTGCGAAGTGGAAAGAAGCCGACCGGACTCCACAGCGTTTCCGATGTACGCAGTGCCCTTAATACATACTTAGAAGTTTAAATACAAGCTACCTAAGGACCACTGACCGTAACGGTTGAAGTAGCATCTTTAGCAATCGCTGATCCAGCAAAATTACTAACTGCATACGATCCTGAACAACCAAGCGATGAAGCTAGTGCACTACATATCAAAGTAGTTCCATTGGAGCGAAAGACCGAGACAGTACCCGTACCGCCGGTCCAGCTTACGGTAGCGTTGCCTCCACCGGCATTGGTTGCCTTAACACTCAGCCCCGTACCGACACCCGTGACGCTTGATTCCGCGCTGGAAGCGTCGTAGAGGACGCTATCTACAATTTGAGCATAGATGGACTTGGTACCAATAAAGTTTGGCGTGTAGGTATAGGCTGCGACCGCAAACCCTGGCGCACTGAGTTCAACCGTTTGGACAATTTGGCCATCTACAATGTAATTCACCTTACCTGTAAATTTCTCGCTCGATATTGGGTGCGTACCTTGCGCGACGTTGGCAGATAACAGGAAACTGCCACCGCTTGGCGTAATGTTAAGTGCAATGGTCGGTTTTGTGTCCGTACATAGGTGAACGTCATCTTTGTCATTGGTATCAGTTCCGTTACCACCACCGGCTATCGTATCAACAGAGAATTGGTTAGCAGATGCGCCAGTAGTTTTTTCTTTTGCTCCTTCGGGTGTACATTCTGAAGCAAGTTTGCCAGATACTTTATCAATCACCTGGTTCGATGCAGTCTTAGGTGTAGCTTTATACCACGATGGGAATAGATCGGTACTTGGGCTAGGAATGACTGCTCCGGCAGTTTTGTTACTTGGCCGAGAAGTGACAACATAGGCTGGAAGCGTTTGAATGCCAGCTGGTTTTTGCCAGTCAAATGCAGTTTGGCCGTCATGGGCGCGGTTCATCCAGCCTTGCCAAATTGGCTGCGTCATTGCTTCCATAGTACCGCTCATAACTTTTTGACGGGTGTGGTAGCCGACCCAAACACCAGCAGCATACTGTGGTGAATAGCCCATCATCCATCCATCTTTGTTATCATTGGTCGTTCCAGTCTTCATAGCGAACTTCCAACCCTTGTAGCGGTGCGGCTTACGACCGGCAGGAAAATAGCTCGCGTTTGGATCACTGAGCATATCAATCACTATGTAAGCTGAATCTTGCTTTATGACCTGCGTACCTTTACTTGGCTTCCATTCACTTATTGTTTTACCGGATGAATTCGTAATCTTGAGGATATAGGTTTGGGGAATATTAAGACCGTTACGTGACAGACTGCCATAGGCATGCACATGCTCGTCGAGGTGCAAGAAGGCACCGTCACCAATAGCAGCTGACAGATAACACTGGGTTTCCTTGGTGTTTTGTTCGTCAGAGTAACACTTATAACCACTCTTAAGACCAAGCTTTTCGGCAGTGCCAATGGTCTTGTCGACACCAGCCATGAGCATAGACTTAACCGCTGGAACGTTACGTGAACCGCCTAGTGAATAGCGCAGCGTGAGTGGACCAGGGTAATAGAAGTCGTAATCCCACAAACAATGTCCACTACCGTTTGGATCATCCCTTGGTCGCTTCTTATTTGTACATGGATAGCTACCTGCTTCACCACCGTTGATCGGGCCTTGGGTGTCGTAGATAACCGAACCAGCACCAACGTTTTGTTTGCTATCGATTAAGGCTGCATAGTCGTATGGTTTAAAGCTTGAGCCTGGAGGTAATGGCGAAGTTGCATAGTTATACTTACCAAAATCAGGGTTGTTAAAGTCGGTGCCACCAACCAGGGCCACCATTTGACCCGTCTTAACATCTTCAGCAGCAAAAGCAGCTACATCCCCACCTTGGCGTCGAACCTGAGCAATACCTTTGGCAACTTGTTCTTCAGCGATAGCCTGCTTGTCAAGATCTAGCGTCGTAAGGACGGTCCAACCACCGACCTTTGCGGAATCAACACCGCCACGTTGTTCTTCAAGCTGTTTCTTAGCAGCCAATACAAACCACGGCGCCTTAATGCCAGCATATTTATTCTGTGGCTGCTCTTTAACTTTAGCGAGCGTATCGACTTTTTTAGCTTCTTCTAATTGTGCCTTGGTGATCATCTTCTGTTCATACATTAGACCAAGGATATATTGTTGACGGCTCTTTAGCGCAGTCGTCGACTCAACAGGATTACTCTTAAAGTAGGCACCGTATGGCGAGTAATAAGAAGGAGACTGCGGGATGGCTGCCATAAAGGCCGCTTCATCCAGGGTTAAATCTTTGGCTGACTTCTGGAAGTAATCTCGTGTTGCAGCTTCTACGCCATACTGTACGTTTCCGTATGGTGCGGTGTCGAGATAGCCGGCCAAAATTTCTTGCTTAGAATAACTTCGTTCCAGCTCAACAGACAAGATAAGCTCTTTTGCTTTACGGGTGTACGAACGATCTTTTGTCCAGTTTTGAGTTAGTTTTACGAGCTGTTGGGTAATAGTCGAACCACCTTGGGTGTTACCTTTTCCAAGGGCATTACTAATGCCGGCACGCATAATACCGCGTACATCAAAACCACCGTGCTTAAAGAAATCTTTGTCTTCTATAGCTACGGTCGCATCCCGCATAAACTGATTATGTCCTTCCTGGCCAACGGGTACACGTTTAACAGCGTCATAGTCCTCCCATAGCAGAACTTTCTTGGTACGATCTACATAACGAATACTGCCGCCAAACTGATCGCCATTTATGTCGCGAAGGTTTGGCAAGTCTTTACGAAAATAAGCGAAGAGTCCAACCAACAACAAGAATCCGGCTATTAATCCAACACCGGTAATTTTAAGTGCCATAATGCCGCCATCTCGGCTAAACCAGTACTTGTACATACGACGGGGCTCGAAATGATACAAGAAACGCTTAAATCGCCCTTTCGGCAATGAAGCGAGGCGTTCTGCTTTTCGAGTCGCTTTAGCATTCTTTTGAGAAGTCAGGCGATCTGCTAAACTACGATTTATTTTAATGGTTTTGCCACTACGAGTGACATGGGTGTTCTTTCGTGGATTGACCGGTCTTCTACTGCCGCTAGTTGGGGTGCTCATGAGTATTGTTGTACGCTCCTTTGATGCTTGTAGTATAGCAAATATTCAAGCCTTCAAGTACAAAAACGTGAGCATTCTGTGTGCTCCTGTATACTAGAGGTCATGAGTACAAAATCAACACCTATGAGCCTCAGCCAAGAGCTGGCTTGGCGAGGCTTCTTTCACCAAACAACCTTTAAGGATGCTTCCACGCTTGATGACGAGAAGCGCACATTCTTTTTTGGGGTCGACCCAAGTGCACCATCAATGACCATAGGCAATCTAGCATCAGCAATGATGGTCCGGTGTTTCTTAAAACACGGATACACGGGTATCATCTTAGTCGGCGGGGCAACTGGGCTCATTGGCGATCCTGATGGTAAAGCTGATGAGCGTAATCTCAAAAGCATGGAGGAGATCGAACGAAACAAACAAGGTATCTTAGGTCAATACAAGACTATCTTTAAAGATTTACCGCACGAGAATGTTGATAACTATGATTGGTTCAAAGATTTTGGTTATCTTGAATTTTTACGGACAGTCGGCAAGCATGTTCCAATGCGTCAGATGCTCAGCCGAGATTTTGTACAAACCAGGCTCAGTGAGGATGGCTCAGGCATTAGCTACGCAGAATTTAGTTACTCACTTATTCAAGGTTATGACTTTGTGCATCTTGCCAAAAATAAAGGTGTTACATTGCAATTATGTGGTGCCGATCAGTGGGGAAACTGCATTGCTGGCGTTGATTTAGCACGTCGTATGCTCGGGCGTGAAGTACATATTTGGTCAACCCCCCTCATCGTCAACAAATCTACCGGTATTAAGTTTGGTAAAAGTGAAGAAGGAGCTATCTGGCTGGATGCCTCACTGACTAGCCCGTATAAGTTTTACCAGTTCTGGCTAAACCTCGACGATGACGGTGTTGAGGACTACCTTAAGGTTTACACTGAACTAGATAAAGTTCAGATAGACGATATCATGAAGCGATTTAACGAAGATCGTTCTATTCGTTTAGCACAGAAAACACTCGCTTTTGAAGTAACTGCCATGATGCATGGCAAAGAAACAGCTGAAAGTGTCACCAGAGTGAGTAAAACTCTATTTGGCGGTGCTTCGTATGACAAGTTATCAGCTAACGATTTTGAGGTACTCAAAGCAGAGCTCGGGAGCGTTACAGCAAAGCCAGGTAGTAATCTTGTTGATCTATTAGTTGAAGCTGGTCTGGCTGCTTCTAAGGGTGAGGCTCGTCGCTTCTTAGAAAGCCGTGCTGTATACGTCAATGGCCAGCAAGTGGCATCAGATAAAGTTTCACTGAGTGAATCAGATATCATCCATGGTCATTGCGTACTTCGTCGAGGCAAAAACAGCCAAGTTGTTATTGAGCTTTAGCAGCCTGACAGCGTACTATACAAGCATTACATGTATTAATTTTATAGACAGGAAGATATGACATCCACACAAACCAAAAAAACTGTAAAGAAAAAAGCTGATCAGTATAATGACAAAAGCCATAATTACCTGCGCTATTGGGATGGACGTGATTATGAAAACGAAGCCGAGCGCATTGCGTTACGTCGGTTACTTCGCGGGCAGCACTTCACCCATGCTGCTGATATAGGCGGAGGCTACGGGCGGCTTTGTGTCTTTTTGGAAGACTATGCCGATAAAGTAACACTTGCCGAACCGAGCCAGCAGCAACTTGATATTGGCAAAGAGTTTCTAGAAGGTCACCCAACAGTCGAACGACTACTCACTCAAGCAGATGATCTCAAACTTAAAGATAAGAGTGTTGACCTTATCACGATGATTCGTGTAATGCACCACTTGCCGGATCCGTCGGCTGAATTTGCCGAAATCAAACGAGTACTTACCGATGACGGAGTTTTCATATTAGAAATCGCCAATAACACGCACTTTTTGAACCGCATGCGGTATACACTCAAAGGTAAACGTTTGCCAACCGAACCAGTTGACATTCGCAGTCAAGAAAATCGCCGAGATGATGAGATTCCTTTTGTGAACCACAACCCCCGAACAGTTATCAAACAGCTAGCCCATGCCGGTCTCAAAGTAGATAAAATTCTATCTGTATCTAATCTGCGAAGCCCTGCTCTAAAGAAACTCGTACCTCGCAGCGCAATGTTGCGCCTTGAAAAAGCTATGCAGCGCCCACTTGCTAAAAGTTTCTTTGGGCCAAGCACTTTCTTGTATATCAAGAAAGCCCGCTAGCTCAACTTAGGTATACTAGGGTGCATGACACTCGATGATTCGGTGGAGACTATTAAAGGTGTCGGCCCAGCAGCTGCGGCCGTGTTTGCAAGTGCGGGAATTAATTCTATAGGTGATCTCATTCATTATTATCCTCGTCGATACGAAGATTATTCTCACATCAGCCCGATAGATACACTACGACCTGGCAAGGTAACGGTGCGGGCAGTCATTACAAAAGTGTCAGGGCGTTACGTCCGAAGAGGCATGCATGTAACTGAAGCGGTTGCCGAAGACGACAGCGGAAGCGTCCGTTTGGTGTGGTTCAATCAACCCTACCGGGCAACTGCTATCAAACACGGATCAGCATACTTTATTTCGGGCGATTTTCAGCTGAGCCACCAAAAATTAGCCATCATGAATCCGGCTCTCGAACTCGAAAAAGACTTTACACACAATACTGCCCGCATTATTCCGGTATACCGAGAAGCTAGGGGGCTTAAATCTACAGCCATTCGAAAAGCTATTGCCGCAGTAGCCTCGCTCATTGCTCGACTTCCCGAAACGCTTCCATCATGGATCATTTCAGACCAGCAACTCATGAGTTACAGCAGCGCTGTGTTGGCTCTCCACTTTCCTGACTCCAAAGAACTTCTCGAAGCCGCGCGCACTCGACTCAGTTTTGAAGAAGTATTCGAGTTGACCCTTACAGCATTACTCATAAAACATGATGCCCTACAAGAAACAGCTCTTGCCATTCCATTTAATGAAGCTCTGGCTAAGCAATTTGTAGGTCATCTCCCTTTTTCGTTAACCGATGAACAGCGTAAGGTTATTTGGCAGATTTATACCGACTTGCAGAAATCACAGCCTATGAACCGGCTGGTAGAAGGTGACGTTGGCTCGGGTAAGACCGTGGTAGCTACCATGGCAGCCCTCATAGCAATTGAGCAAGGATATCAAGTTGCGTTCATGGCTCCAACCGAGTTACTGGCTCGGCAACACGCCGAGACTATCTATCAGCTGCTACTACCACTTGGACTGGCTAATCACGTGAGTCTATTAGTTGGAGGTATGAAAGCCGCTCAAAAAAAACATGCTCATGCCCAAATCCGCTCTGGCAATGTTCGACTTATCGTCGGGACACATGCCCTCATCCAAGAACAAGTAGATATGCATAAACTTGGGTTGGTTATAATCGACGAGCAACACCGCTTTGGCGTAGAGCAGCGGAAAAAACTGCAGGTCAAGGCTGGGCATATGCCGCACGTCTTATCTATGACCGCTACTCCCATTCCACGAAGTCTAGCGTTAACTCTATACGGCGAACTTGATATATCTGTCATTGCTCATAAGCCCAAAAATCGAAAACCCATCGCCACCAAACTCATTTCTCCTAATTCTCGAGCGAGCCTGTACGCTACGATTGACGAGCAGATTGATGCCGGGAGACAAGTTTTTTGGGTCTGTCCACTCATCACAGAGTCAGCAGTGAACAAAGAAACCCAGTCAGTTGAAGCAGTCTTTAAGACCCTTAAGCAATCAAGCTTTAAGCATCGACGTGTAGCGCTACTTCATGGAAAACTAAAAGCCGATGAAAAAGCCCGTATCATGCAGGATTTCGTTGATGGCCACTATGACATTTTAGTCGCTACTACGGTAATCGAAGTAGGTGTTGACGTACCAAATGCAACGGTCATGGTTATCGAAAGTGCTGACCGCTTTGGTCTTGCGCAATTGCACCAACTACGAGGTCGTGTAGGGCGAAGTGAACATCAAGGTTACTGTTACCCCATACTCAGCGATTCAAAGCCCCCAACAAAGCGGCTCAAGGCCTTTTCACAAACTTCTGACGGTTTTCGCTTAAGCGAACTAGATCTTGAACTGCGTGGTCCGGGCGCTATCTATGGCACCCTCCAGCATGGAGCCTTAGACCTGAGGATTGCCTCACTGACCGACACTCAGCTCATCTCGTCAGCTAGAGCACAAGCGCAAGCATTTATCGATCGAGGCGAAAAACTGGTACAATATAACCATCTTGCCAAGCGTGTGCAAACACTACGAGCTGTCACCAGCTTAAACTAAAACCAATATGTACTCAGGAACCATACTCAATAAGAAATCCGGCCGCATCATGGGCGCACATCAGAAGATTGATCGTGTTGCACGTAATAACCTGACGGCCTTACTTGCCGACGACAGTTTATTCCCCAAATCGAGTAAAATCCTCAACTTTGAAGGACTTAATGGCCCAGATGGCATTAAACGTAAAAGTCCCGGCGAAAACGAACCATTTCACTTCTTTAATCCTTTTGATGACGATGACACCGAAGTGGTCGATATGGTGGCCGACCACTATAAACAACTCGTTGCCGAGCTCAAAGCAAATAACCACGAACGCGTCGCTTTTGAAGCTGCCTGGTTAGCACACACCATTGTCGATGGCCTTACTCCCGCGCACCATTATCCGTACAAAGAAAAACTGGCCGAACTTCGCGGTGGAGAAGGGAACGAAACCCGCACCAGCATTAAGCACAAAATCGTCATGCCCGGGGACACCAAACGTGAAAAGGTGAAGAATAATTGGAAGATGTGGGGTCCAAAAGGCCTCCTCATGTCACACGGCATGTTTGAACTCGGCGTTGCAGCTATCATCGCTCCGCTACCATTTGCCGACAGCAAACCAACACGCGACGAAATAGCTCAGTTTTTAGAAATGGGCGTGACTGAATGGTTTAAGCGAACAGCCCGGGAAATTGCCGTGCTGGACATGTTTGCGCGGTACCATAAAAACGGATGGACTACGAAGCTAACTGTTGAAGTCCGTAATAAGCTAACGCCCACCATTATTAAGCATGTCACCCTAGCCTGGTACGCCGCCCTGATTGATGCAAAGGTAATTCAAGATCTATGAGAATTGTTGCCGGTAGCCTAGGCAGCCGCCAATTTGACGCACCAAAAGGTCATCGCACCCACCCCATGGGCGACCGCGTGCGTACCGGCTTATTCAATACTCTCGGTGATATTACGGGCCTGACCGTGCTTGACGCCTTTGGGGGTAGTGGCGCAATTACGTTGGAAGCACTCAGTCGGGGCGCCACACACGCCACTATACTCGAAATTGATCGAGATGCTTACGACGTCATCGAACGCAACATTGCTGCACTAAACCTACGTGATTGCACTAAGCTCATGCACATTAATGCTCGATCCTGGTCGTACCGAAACAACACCGAGCGCTTCGATCTAGTTTTCTGCGACCCACCCTATGACAATCTACAAGAAACCATCATTGAAAAGCTTGCCAAACACACCAAACCTGGCGGACTTTTCATCTTATCTTTACCCCCGCATGCCGACATAAGGCTCAACGTACAAACATTTGAGCACCTTACGACTAAATCCTATGGTGATGCAACGCTCCGTTTCTTTCGTCGTCATTAATACTGTTGCTCTTAACAGAGCTATCCTTTACAATCTCTCCATCAGTTCTAAGGAGTTCCAATGGCCCAAAAACAAACTGTTAATGATGTTAACCCTGCATTATGCGAACGTGCCCCAATAGATGTTGGGAGCGACATAGTTATGACTACAGACAATTTCGATGAACTAAGACTCCGGATTAGCGAAGAGGCTATAATTCGTTATAATAATTCTTCAGTAGTCTTTAAACGTGATAGATGGGTAGAGAAGCATCCCTTAGTCATACCGGTTTTTCAACTTTGGGGATCGGCCGGAGAGCTACCAATCGTTGACGCTGTTCCTGCTGGTCATTCAAGTCGAATTGGCTATGCGACAGCCTGTATTGCCGCACTACATACACATAATCTTTCACCCGAAAAACTGGATGTACTTGAACAGTTTAGTTACCGCTCCCTCAGGCGTGCTTGCAAAAGTCCAGCAATCCGAAACAAATTTGAGTATTTTGATGATGATAATGATTTCAAGTTATTAAATCAGCGTCTAGAAAGAGATACTAAACTCTCTCGGATTATACAGTGGGACGGAGCCGGCACCTGGCTACCTGTTAACTTATAAAACAATAGTCGGTCATTATGCTTGGTGCGCGAGAAAGGACTTGAACCTTCACGCCTTGCGGCACTAGCTCCTAAGGCTAGCGTGTCTACCAATTCCACCACTCGCGCATAAGTAGTATGAGACGTATGTCATTCTACCATAACACCTTACGACAGCCAATATGCACGAGCTAACGAGTGGCGAGTTCTTTGTAGCGTAACGCGGGCATTAAGGCAGTTATAACTGTAGCCATCAGTGACACAACTTGTCCGGCAATACCGAATACCGAAAAAGAAGGAATGAGCACGCAGGCAAATAGCAATCCGTACATTGTCCAGATTGGACGCCACTGACCTTTAGTCATAGCAAAACTACTACGCAAAGATTCAAGTACTCCGACGTTTTTATCGGCCATGACAAATGGTGCCATTGAAAGGCGAGTAAATACCCAAACAGAGGGCAAGATAAATGCGACAAAACCGAGCAGTATCCCAAGTCCCATCGCTAGTTGCAGTACAAGCAATGGGAAAAACTGATTTCTTGTAGCTTCCCACAGCGAAAACGCTGAAACACTGCGTTTACGAATAATGGCTATTTGTAACTGAAGTTGCATAACCTGAAAGACCATCAGCAGAATTAGGAAGGCAATGGTAATCTGGAGATTTAATCCAAAAATTGACTCCATTATTAGACGAAGATTTACTGGTTGGCCTTTTTCAAGTACAAAATTGCGACCATGCAATACACTTACCAAACTCAAAATAGATGTTAGTGCATACACTCCAACAACGGGACGGATATGAGCTTTGATAAGCTCCCAGCTTTTGGCCAGCAGTTCGGTAGCCGGCATATACTGCTTAGTATGTGTGTGTTTCATGAATTCTCCTTAACAGCATTATGACCGAATAAAGCATTGAATGAAATAGAAGTTGCGTTGTAAGTACGTTTATGTTTTACTAGCACTATGATTTTAGTTAGTCAATTACACGTACATATCCGGCCGGATCGTCTCGGTTAGCTTTGTATTTGTTTTTGCAAACTACGCCGGGGCAACCCCGGCGTTTTTTATTTTTGTTAACAATTTACTAACTATTACAAGGAAAAACTATGAACTATATACCAGGAAATTACTCGGCGGCAGAAATCGTGCGAGCTGGACAAACTATTGCACTACCTAAAGGAAGGGAGACAGAAGGCGTAGCCGAATGGCTCACCAACATTGGTCTTACCCTGCCGGACTTTGAACGGAGGTGTCTTCACCGTAACTGCACAAAATCGAACTTTCTACCGCTCGCGAGGTAAAGATATACCCGAAGAGGTTCTAAGAGGAATTGCAGATGTTGGATTTTGCGGCAGTGATGTATTTAACGAGGGATACTTGGCTGGAAAATTCAAAACTCTAGGCTTTAAAGCTATTACCGGGGCAGGATGTGATTTGGTTCTAGCAGGAAAACCATCTCTCAATTTGCGAAAACCGCTAAGAATTGCAACGAGCTATCCGCTGCAGGCAATCAAATATTGCATGCAAAGGGGCTATACTATCGATTTGCAAGCTTTAACTGAGTTTGGTGGCGGCATAGAAGGCAAGTTAGTCTCGGATGCATTCAACGCTATTGTCGATCTTCGGAGCTCTGGCGAAACACTGCGTGACAATGGTCTTGAAGTATTCGACTGCTTTGACACCATCCAATCCGGCGTCGTCTATAAGCAGCAACCGACTGATTGTGCCGACCTACTTGTGGATCCTTGGCGAATATACGCTGAGGCACAGACTTTGCAAAATCGCTATCAGCAAGCTCAAATGGCCACAGAAATACCTACTCGTAAATCAACCATACAACTACTCATGGATGGGAATAAACGACGAAAGAATCTTGGTGAAGAAGCTGCCGAATTAGTTACCGCAGATGCACTTGGCATTGATATCGCAACCGAAGTTGCCGATGTTTCTTTTGCTACCAAGGTTATTGGTTTGGCAAATGGTATTTCACCTATCCGAGCACTTAACGAAGAGCTACTGCGTAATTCTGTACCTGATTTACCGAATCTACCATGTTAAATAGAGTACAATAGGAGCTATATGTCACTATCTACACAACCCTATAAAGGGGCCCGGGATTTCTACCCGGAAGATCAACGATTACAAAACTATATCATCCGCACGTGGAGCAAGGTGCTAGAGCAATTTGGCTATGAAGCGTACAACGCTCCGATGCTAGAAAGCATTGATTTATATAAGGCCAAGTCAGGTCAGGAGATAGTCAACGAACAAACCTACACCTTTACCGATCGAGGTGGTCGTGAAGTGGTTATTCGCCCTGAAATGACTCCTTCAGTCAGTCGCATGGTGGCTGCCCGGCGCCAAGAACTTGCCTACCCGCTACGCTGGTATAGCATCCCAAACCTCTGGCGCTATGAGCGAGCTCAGCGCGGTCGGCTTCGCGAACACTGGCAACTCAATGCCGACCTATTTGGTGTTGAAGGGTTAGAAGGTGAGCACGAGATGATCCTCATTTGTGATGCCATTCTAAAAGCATTTAGTGCTTCTCGCGGAATGTACCAGATCAAGATTAATAGCCGTCAGCTGATGGATTCAATCATGTTAACCTATTTGGGCCTTAATAAAGCTCAGGCACATGATCTATCTAAGTTAATCGATCGGTTACACAAAATGCCACGAGCCACATTTGTGGCTGAAGCAGATGCGCTGTTAACGCCCAGCCAAAAGCAAGCCGGTGTGAGCGAACGGCTTTTAGAAGTACTTGACGTTGATAACCTTGCCGATTTACCGGAAGGTCTGATGGATAATCCAGCTGTATTAGAGTTACAAAAGCTTTTTGACATGCTTGAAGATGGTGGCGTTACTAACGCCGTGTTCGACATTAGTATCATGCGTGGTTTCGACTACTATACCGGCGTCGTCTTTGAACTAACCGATACAGACCCAGAAAACAATCGCTCCATGATGGGTGGTGGACGCTACAATGGATTAGTTGGGTTGTTTGGCGTTGACCCCGTACCAACCATTGGTTTTGGTTGGGGTGATGTCACGATGATAAACTTCCTATCATCACACGATCTTTTGCCAACACTGCCCTCAGAAACGGAAGTGTATGCCATCCTTATTGGAGATGTCTACCAGCAAGCCCAGAAGCTACTGGCTGCACTTCGATCTGAAGAATTAACCGTTGCCGTTGACGCTAGTGACCGAAAAATGAGTGCCAAGCTCAAAAGTGCTGTCAAAAAGAATATCCGTTTTGCTCTCTTTATTGGCGAAAAAGAACTTGCCGAAGGTCGCTATAACCTTAAAGATCTTCACAGTGAAACAGAGCAAACACTGAGTCCTGAGAGGATTGTCAGCACTGTTTTAGATGTCCGTAAGTAAGTCTAGGCAGTAGTTGGGTCGGCATATGGTTGGCCCAAAACAACACCTTCGGGTAAATAACTCGGTACCCAATCCTGTGTCAAAACAGCACCCCAAGCCTTGGTGACGCGTGTCCAATTTTGTTCATTGACACCGATTGCGCCAAATAGTCTATGAATCTCTGGACCGCGTTGCATATCTACTGCTATTTCTGTGTGTCAAACTGCAATTGACCTACCGTCAACAGAGTATCTGGCTATAACGAGTCCATTTGCATACATCGAGCGACACAATTCTGAGATTACATAATACATATCATCAGGAAGCGCCTCAGTTAATTCAGTACTGCTCATAAAATTGTTTCTGCCCAGTAACTGTTCGTACACTAACTGTTCTCCAGGGTAAATAAATCTGTTTATTTCATCAATCATGGAAAAGATTATATAACCATTTGCTCCGATTACCATTACCGCTATCTATAGACGCTTGTTTGCTGTATACTACTCCAGTTATGCACATCAAACTCACCCACAATTCAGACACCAACGTAACTATTAGCGTTGTTGCTGATCTTGAAAATCTGACCAAAATCAAAGAAGCAATCGTCAATCGACTTGGAGCCAGCGTTAAAATTGCCGGCTTTCGCCCTGGCAAAGCACCTCTTGAAATACTCGAGAAAAACCTTGACCAACAAGTACTCCAAAGTGAGTTTATCGACCAAGTTCTCAACTATGGCTATACGCAGGCAGTTGTCAATGAAAAACTACGAACTGTTGGCCAACCAGAAGTTAACTTGAAAAAGTTTGTGCCATTCACCACCTGTGAATTCGACGTTACTGTTGATGTGCTTGGAGAAGTCGTTCTTCCAGACTACAAAAAAATAAAGAAAACTAAGCCATCGGTAAAAGTTGATACTGCTCAAGTTACTGAGGTCCTTAAATCTTTGCAGAGCCGTATGGCGTCCAAGACACCTGTAGATCGAGCCGCTAAAGAAGGCGATGAAGTAGTAATCGACTTTAAGGGTGTCGACGACAAAGGTAAGCCCGTAAATGGGGCAGATGGTAAAGATTACCCATTAACCCTCGGTAGCAATGCATTCATTCCTGGATTCGAACCAGCTGTTGTTGGAGTAAAAAAAGGTGAAGCAAAAACCTTTACTATTCCTTTCCCTAAAGACTATGGCGTGGCGGCACTGCAAGGTAAAAAAGTAACTTTCACTATTACTGCTAAAGAAATAAGCGAACTCACTCCACCCAAACTTGATGACACATTTGCCGAGCAAGCAACCAACGGTCAAATCAAGAACATGACCGACCTCAAAGCAGATATTAAACGACAACTAGAACACGAAAAGTCAAATGAAGCCGACCGCGCGTTCGAAACAGAACTGCTGCGAGAAATTGCTGCAAAAGCCAAAGTCGCCATTCCAGCCAGCGTAATTGATGAGCAAGTACTACGCCTTGAGCAAGATGAAAAGCAAAACCTTATGTACCGAGGCCAGACCTGGGAAGAACACCTGAAGGGCGAGGGAGTTACTGAAGAAGAACACCGAACTCGAAACCGCAAAGATGCTGAAGAGCAGGTTAAAATTGGTATTGTCATCGGTGCTATTGGCGATCAAGAGAACATTGACGTCACTCCCGAAGAACTTGAAGTACGCATTGCGCTTCTAAAGGGTCAATACTCAGACCCAGCCATGCATGCCGAACTCGATAAACCAGAAGGCCGTCAAGACATCGCCGCGCGCATCCGCAGTGAAAAGATTGTCGCCAAAATCGTCGAATACGCAACAAAGAAATAAGATATGACACCTGAAAGACTCCATTGCCATAGAGGCTATCGTTTAGAGGGCCCGGAAATCCCACAAGCAGTAAATCTACTGCATCAGTACGGGAGTGTTATTAGTTTGCTCAGATTTGACCGCAGTGAAGAGGATGCCCAATGGAAATCTGATCTGGATGCTTTACACGGAGCAAACCAGTCAGACGCAGAAAGTGTATGGATTCACCGTCGAACAGGACATTTCTTGCAAGGTTTATTTGACATGCCAGCCGACGTTGTAGAAGTTGATCATTCGCAAAAACCTGAGCCGCCAATTTTGGAACATACTGGCAAAAAGCCTTAACTAATCCGCATATCTTTAGTTAGCACTCGAACTTGACGAGTGCTAATTTGTAGCTATACTTTAAAAGTATGAGTAATCTCACTAACTATTCCACACTCGTTCCAACCGTTATTGAAAGTGACGGTCGTATGGAACGTGCCTATGATATCTACAGCCGATTGTTAAAAGATCGCATCATTTTCCTTGGAGATGGCGTGAATGAACACACCGCCAACCTCATTGTTGCCCAACTTTTATTCCTGCACGCCGAAGATGCCAAAAAAGACATCTATTTCTACATCAACAGTCCGGGGGGTAGCGTGTACGATGCTTTAGCCATCTACGACACCATGCAATACATCAGCAATGATGTGCAGACTGTCGGTATTGGCATCCAAGCTTCTGCTGCCGCTTTCTTGCTTAGTTCAGGTACAAAAGGCAAGCGCGTCGTATTACCTAACGCCAGCGTGATGATCCACCAGCCCAGCAGCGGTACCCGAGGTAAGGTAACAGACCAAGAAATTGATCTGCGTGAGAGCCTTCGTGTAAAAAAACTGCTCGAAGAAATTATGGCCAAAAATACCGGGCAGAAGCTAACCAAAATCCATGAAGACATGGAACGCGACAAATGGCTGACTGCTAAAGAAGCTGTTGCCTACGGCATCGCCGATAAAATCATCACCAGCTTAAAATAATCATATGAACATGCTGTACGAACTAGAATCCAATCTTAATCAAGATGCTATTGGATCAATTTTTCGAGAACGCGCCGGTATTCTTGCAAGACCTGATAATAAACAACATCTGAGAGAACGGTATTTGAGTGCAGTCGTAGAGCGGGGCTCTTCAGATGCGCCTGAAAATTTTTCACGATTTTTTAAAGCAGTTCGTACAGGTGACCGAAGTGAACTACGCATGTTTATGTCTACGACAAACGGCACACTTGATGGATTTGCCACCATCCAGCCAAATCTAGATCTTTCTAGGTGTCGACTTCCATTGCCGCGTGTGATGGGAAAAATTATTCCTGCCATATTTGAACAGCTTGATATAATAGCGGATGGTGCATGCAATGTCAGCGGCTATGTGGATGTAACAATGCCGGACGTGCAAAAAAGACTGACAGCTATGTTTAAGGCACTTCGGGGACATACACCAGATACTGCAACCTGGACACTTGCTCCCGCACATAATTTTAGCAATTTACACGCCGCCCTTAGTGCTGCTGGATTTGCACAGAACACAAACTTTCCTCCTGCACGCTATGAAGAGGGTGAAACCCCAGCTCACCGCATAACACCGGTTCAAGCACTTTATGTAGCTATGCCACTAGAATCAACCAGATCATAGTTGCACTATACTGTGCTATTTGGTACAGTAAGTACTAAGAAGTAGAGTAAGTGGGCACTGCCGTGTATCAAAATAATACATTAGCATGTTGCACCTCTTAGGTAGTCTTCGCGCGAATAACATCTAAAACAAAAGTCTGCCCGGTTAATCGGGTAAGGTTACAATTTATTACTTAAGCAATCTAAGCGGGAGAATGCTTGTCTATGGCAAAAGATGTTCAGTCTGCGACCACCAGCAGCAAACGGGTGTTTTATACCAACACCAAAGATCCAATCGACCTACCAAATCTGGTCGACCACCAAAATAAATCATGGGACTGGCTCGTAAAAGAAGGACTCGGCGAACTATTAGCCGAAGTAAGTCCAATCGACGATTACACCGGTACCAAACTAACCTTGAGCTTCAAAGACTACCGATTTGAAGACCCCAAGATGACCGAGAACGAAGCTCGTGAGAACAACGTCAGCTATGACGCCCCTCTCAAAGCTACCGTCGTACTCACCAACAAAGTAACCGGTGAAGTAAAAGAACAAGAAATTTACCTCGGCGACTATCCTTGGATGACCAGCCGCGGTACATTTGTTATTAATGGCGCAGAACGCGTTGTAGTAAGCCAGCTCATTCGATCAGCTGGTGTTTTCTTTACAGCTGATAACAGCGGTAGCGCCAATCGATATGGTGCAAAGGTTATTCCAGGCCGAGGTGCATGGCTCGAATTTGAAACCGCAGCCAATGGTGCATTGTATGTAAAGATCGACCGAAAGCGAAAAATCACTGTCACAACCTTGCTTCGCGCGCTAGGCATGACAGAGGCTCAGATCAAAGAAACATTTGCAAAGGTCAATAACGGCAGCCTCGACTACGTTAAAGCTACCCTGGATAAAGATCCTGCTCGTGGAACCAACGATGCGCTCATTGAAGTATATCGCCGTCTCCGTCCAGGTGACCTGGCAACCGTCGACAACGCCCGCAGCTTGATCGAAAACATGTTCTACAACTTTAAGCGATTCGACTTCTCCCGAGTTGGACGCTACAAGATTAACAAGCGTCTTAACCTTGACGTGCCAAACACCACTGAGAACCGCATTATGCGACTCGAAGATTTGACCGCAATTATTAGCGAGATCATTCGACTTAACAACACGCAAGAACCAGCTGACGACATCGACAGCTTGGCAAACCGCCGCGTGAAATTGGTAGGTGAACTTGTCCAACGACAATTCCGCATTGGTCTGCTTCGCATGGAGCGTAACACCAAAGACCGCATGAGCATGAGCGAGATCGAAACTGTAACTCCTGCTCAATTAATTAATGCTCGTCCAATCGTGGCTGCTGTTCGTGAATTCTTTGCAAGCTCACAGCTCAGTCAGTTCATGGATCAGATAAACCCACTAGCCGAATTGGCTGTCAAGCGACGCCTGAGCTCTATGGGTCCTGGTGGTCTGTCTCGAGAACGTGCAGGCTTTGAAGTCCGCGACGCGCACGCTACCCACTATGGTCGTATCTGTGCCGTGGAAACTCCAGAAGGTGCCAACATTGGTTTGGTACTGAACCTTGCTAACTATGCCCGTATTAACGACTACGGTTTCATTGAAACTCCATATGTCAAAGTGGTAAAGGGTAAAGTTACTGGCGAAGTTGAATATCTTGATGCAGCTGCCGAAGAACATGCCGTTATCGCCAGCGCCGGTGAAGAAATCACTGCCAAAGGTACGTTTGCCCGCGAACGCGTTAGTGCCCGTCGATACCTAATCGCCGGAGAAGTTGACGCCGACGAAGTCACCCATATGGATGCATCTCGTCGCCAAATTATCGGTTCGAGTGCTGGGCTCATTCCATTTATTGAGAAGAACTATGTGTACCGCTCCCTCATGGGAAGCAATCAGCAACGTCAAGCTGTGCCGCTTATTAAGCCACAAGCTCCAATTGTTGGTACCGGTATGGAAGGTACTGTTGCTCGCAACTCTGGCCAGGTGGTCATGGCAGAAGCCAATGGCGTCGTTACTAAAGCCACCGGTGATGGCGTAACAGTTAAATACGCCAGTGTCAGCAAAACGTACGAACCATTGCACTTTATTCGATCTAACGATGGCACCAGCATTAACCAAAAAGTTGTTGTCGAAACCGGTGACAAAGTAAAAGCTGGCGACATCCTTATCGAAGGTATGAGCATCGAAGATGGTGAATTAGCACTCGGTAAGAACCTCACCGTTGCCTTTATGCCATGGAATGGTTATAACTTTGAAGATGCCATTATCCTCAGTCGTCGTTTAGTTGAAGACGACACGCTTACCAGCGTTCATATCGTTGACTACATGACTGAAGTTCGTGAAACCAAGCTTGGCCCTGAGGTTGTAACCCAGGATATTCCAAACGTTTCCGAAGAAGCCCTGCGTCACCTCGATGAAGATGGTATTGTCCGAATCGGTGCCGAAGTACACCCTGGTGATATCTTGGTTGGTAAGATTACACCAAAGGGTGAACAAGAACTTAGTTCCGAAGAACGCTTGCTCCGTGCTATCTTTGGTGAAAAAGCCAAAGAAGTGCGCGACACCTCACAACGCATGAGTAACGGTAAGCACGGTAAAGTTGTTGGTGTTAAAGTTTTCTCTCGAGAAAACGGCCACGAACTTAAAGCCGGCGTGATCATGCAGATCCAAATTTTCGTTGCCCAAATGCGCAAGATTAGCGTTGGAGACAAGCTTGGTGGTCGTCACGGTAACAAGGGTGTTATTGCCCGCATTCTACCTGTTGAAGACATGCCATTCATGGCTGACGGTACTCCGGTAGATGTCGTCTTGAACCCACTTGGTGTACCAAGTCGTATGAACGTTGGTCAGTTGTTCGAAACGCACCTTGGAATGGCTGCCAAAGCCCTTGGTATTAAAGTTGCTACTCCATCTTTTGAAGGTGTAGAAACTTCTAAGATCCGCGAACTACTCACTCAAGCTGGTCTGCCAGATGATGGTAAGCAACAGCTTTTTGATGGACGCACTGGTGAACCATTTAGCGAACACACAACTGTCGGTAACATGTACATGATTAAGCTCAACCATATGATTGCCGACAAGATCCATGCTCGATCTACCGGACCATACACTATGGTTACCCAGCAGCCACTGGGTGGTAAGGCTCAAAACGGTGGTCAGCGCTTTGGAGAAATGGAAGTCTGGGCCCTCGAAGCCTATGGCGCATCCAACACGTTGCAAGAAATGCTTACCATCAAGTCTGACGACGTCTATGGACGAAGTAAGGCTTATGAGTCGATCATTAAAGATACTGAAATTGTTGGACCAAAAGTCCCAGAAAGCTTCAACGTGCTGGTTAAAGAGCTGCAAGGTCTTGGCCTTAAGGTTGACCTCATCGGTTCTGGTAAAGCTATCGACGCCGAAGAAGTCCTCGCCGAAACAATCAAAGATGAAGCAGGCCATATGCCTACTGTAGACGTACCAGAGCCAACTGTTTCTGAAATTGATGTTACTGCCGATGCCGTAGCTGATGAATTTAGTATTATGGACGACCTGGACGATAGCGTTCATGTAGTAACCGATGACAATAGTGATGACGACGCCGTAGCAGTTTCTGCTGACGACGAAAATGAAAAGGAGGCAAACTAATGCGACGTTATTCTTCAGGAACCAATATTGCAGACTTTGATGCCGTTCGATTGGCAGTAGCCAGCCCAGCCGATATTCTCGACTGGTCATATGGCGAAGTTACCAAACCAGAAACTATCAACTACCGAACTCAAAAGCCAGAGCGCGACGGTTTGTTCTGTGAACGAATCTTTGGACCGGTTAAAGACATTAGCCCGCATGACGCTAAGTTCAAGGGCGTTCGATCTCGAGAAGCAGCTGTTGATAAAAACGGTGAAGTGGTAACCAAGAGCATTGTTCGTCGTGAACGCATGGCTCATATTAGCTTAGCTAGCCCGGTCGCCCACATCTGGTTCCTTCGTGGAACTCCAAGTGCTATGGGCCTTGTACTCGGCTTAACCGTCAAAGCACTCGAGCGAGTAGCGTACTTTGCCAGCTATATCATCAAGAAGGTCGACACTGAAAAGCGTGACCAAATGCTTGCTGATCGTGAAGCAGAATTCAATGCCGCAAAAGAAGCTATTCGACTCCGCTACGAAAACGAAGCTAAGGCAGAAGATGCCAACGTCAAAGCTCTAGCCGAAATGCAAACCAAAGAGCTCGAAGAACTCACCATTGCTTTCGAACAAAACAAAGCACAACTTGAAACGCTTGTACCACTCGGTCTCATCAGCGAGACTGATTACCGAGCACTCCCTCGTGAACTTCGAGATCTGATTAGTGTTGGAATGGGTGGAACCGCTCTTAAAGATCTTCTTGATACTGTTGACCTCGGTGAACTCATCGAAAATCTATCCAAGGAAGCTGAAGATGCTAAGGGTATGCGCAA
>CAYXHO010000003.1:0-25232 GCA_964465215.1 uncultured Candidatus Saccharibacteria bacterium
TTTGGGTACAATAAGGTCGATGTCGCCTGCTGTCGTAGTGATGACTTTGCCATAATCAGCGATTTTATCAGGCTGGAAACCTTCTGGTTTTTCAGTGTTGAAGACAGTAACTTCACCATTTTTAACAACCACTCGTTCACCAGGCAGAGCCATAACTCGCTTAATAAGTTGACGAGGTTTAGTGGTGCCAAACTCCATACCGTCTGCCCGGGTAAATATAATGACTTCACCGCGTTTTGGTTGATATTTTTTGCCGGTTATTCGAGCCAAAGTTTTAGGCAATTTATAAACAATAAGACGATCATGGTTTTGCAACGTTGTTTCCATGCTGGGGCCATCCACTTCGTACGATTGGAATACAAAGGCAGTAAGACTTAACGCTATAAGCGGCGCGATTACAAGAATAGCGACCGTCGAAATGATGCCTTTAATACCCTCTTTTTTTGCTTCTTCTTCTGTTACCAGTGGTGTTTCCGGTTCGTTTGATTGCTCGGTACTGATCACTGATGGTACCTCTGGCTCTTTAGGAGTTTCTATAGTTATCTCAGCCGGCTTTGTGGGGGCGACTGTTGGGGGGTCTTTGCTGATTTGAGGATTGGAGGGAGGTTGATCCATACTCATTAACTATACTGGAAGGCGTGTAATTATGCACATGCTTTTCGGTTGCAAATAAGCCTCAGTGTATCTTCAGGTAGTTTGCTATACTAGTAGGTAAATATGAGACAAATACCATCCAAAATTAAGCCTAAAGCTGGCTTTGCCCATTTCATTCACATCGCTTTTACGATAGTTTTGCCAATTTTACTATTAGTACTTGTTCGATTACAGTTCTATCAGCTTTCAATTGGCGCAGCACTTATAATACTCAGTAAGTGGCGAATGTTTGCCGTAAAACCTCGGCATTGGCCGGCAAATATCCGTGCCAACGGAGTAGATTTGATTGTCGGGCTGTCGTTACTGGTATTTATGATTAATGCAGGAAGCGCTTCAATGCAGGCGGTGTGGGCGGCACTCTACGCAATCTGGTTGTTGGTGTTGAAGCCGCAGTCCGGTGATTTTGGAGTTTCTTTGCAGGCGCTGGTTGCCGAGGCTGTCGGGCTTGTCGCCTTGTTTTTAGTAGCTGGAAGCGCTTCACTGGTTCTTCTCGTGTTAGCAGCTTGGGTGATTAGCTATATAGCTGCCCGACATTTCTTTAGCAATTTTGAAGAATCACACATTCGCTTCTTAACAGCGGTCTGGGCATATTTTAGCGCAGCGTTAGTGTGGCTACTGAGTCACTGGTTGTTGTTTTACGGCCCCGTTGCCCAAGTTGCCCTACTGCTTACCGTGATTGGTTTTGGCCTTGGTGGATTGTATTATCTTGAAAAGTCAGATCGCGCATCAGTGGCGATGCGTCGACAAGTAGTTTTTGTGTTGTTCGCCGTTACGCTGATTGTTATAACGCTGTCGGATTGGGGCGACAAAGCAATTAAATAGTTTCGTGAGGGAGGGTGTATGAAGCTTTCGGTTATACGACCGTCATTTCGAATTAACGAACATAGGGCACGACGCCTATTGCTACTGGGTAGTTGTTTGGGGCTCGGTTTTGTTGGAGGATATATTGGAAGCCATGGATCTTCGTCAATATCCACAGCAACGCCAAAAGCCCGACAGCAAATTATTGCCAGTGAAAGTCAATTGATCAACCAAATTGCTAAAGATGTTAGCCCGAGTGTCGTGTCGGTTAATGTCACCTCTCTAGCAACGCGTCAAAGTCTTTTTGGACAAACCCAGTCTCAACAAGAAAGTGCCGGTACGGGCGTTATTATAGACGCAAACGGTACAATCATTACCAATCGTCACGTTGTACCAGCTGGAACTGAACGTGTCAGTGTCACATTATCGGATGGCACAAAACTTGAAGACGTTTCCGTTATTGGGCGTACTAGCGCCAGCGACACATTGGACATAGCCTTTTTGAAAGTTAATGATAAAAAGGGAAAAATTCTTTCCCCGGCAACGATTGGTGATTCAAGTAAAGTATTGGTAGGAGATAAGGTCGTAGCCATTGGCAATGCCCTAGGTCAATTCCAGAATACTGTGACATCAGGGATTATTTCAGGTTTTGGACGAAGTATTCAAGCTGGGGATGAGACGGGAAGTTCAAGCGAATCATTACAAAACTTGTTTCAAACAGATACCGCAATTAACCAAGGTAACTCTGGTGGTCCGTTGGTAAATACAAGTGGCGAAGTAATTGGCATCAACACTGCCATCGCTGGAAATGCCGAGAATATTGGTTTTGCTATACCGATCAACGATGTACAGGGACTGATTAGTAGCGTGCTGAAAGATGGCAAGTTGCAACGACCGTATCTTGGCGTGCGGTATGTTTCACTAACCGATGATTATGCCTATGAGTATAATTTATCGGTAAAGCGAGGCGCATATCTTGCACCAAGCAGCAGTGGATCTTCGATCATAGCCGATAGCCCAGCGGCTAAAGCCGGATTAAAAGAAAAAGATATTATTACCAAAATTGATAATGAGCAAATTAATGAAACTACTAGTCTAACATCAATTCTTGGCCGTCATAAGGTCGGCGACCGCGTTACACTGACAATTATTCGTGATGGTAAAGAAAAGACACTTGAAGCAGTGTTGGCTGCGGCTCCAGCCAACTAATTACTAAAGTATTGAATGAAATCATGTGTAGCACGGAGCTTGTAACCGTGCTGCGCGGCAATTGTTGCTAAGCTGTTATGCTGCGTTGGTAATGATTCACATAACACCGCGGCAGGCTGCAAATCTTGTAGTTGTGAGAATAATGTGCGGTATATATCTAAGCCATCCGGACCGCCAAAAATAGCTAATTTCGGTTCGTTTAGGGCAGCTTGGTTTAGGGTATAATCATCTGGTACGTACGGTAAATTTGCCACAATATGTGCACCGACAATGATTGCTGCATCAATACCGAGTAACACGTCATTATGGAGCGTGGTAATGGTAGCGCCGAGATCAGTAGCATTCTTACGAGTAAGTTCTAGGCAGTCGTCGTCGATATCGATTGCTGTCACTGTAATATGTGGCAGCTCCAATTGTGCGGTAATCCCAAGTGCTCCCGACCCGCAACCAACATCTATGACATGTGAAACTGCTGGTTCGGCGAGGAGTATTTCAATAATGGTTTCCGACTCGGGCCGAGGTTCGAGTACTGCCGGGGTAACGGCGAAGCTGCGGCCGAAAAATTCTGTTTTTTGTCGTATGTACGCTAGTGGAATATGACGGCGGCGCTGAGCAACATAGCCGTTAAGTTTGATAAGATGCGCAGCGGAAAGCTCCTGTTCGTTGTGAGTTAAGATGTAGGCTTTATTTTTCTGGAGTACATCTTCTAGTAACACCAGACAATCGAGTCGGGCAGTAATAATGCCGTCATGTTTGAGCAACGCAGTTGAATCTGCGAGCCATTTAGCTATTTTAATCACTAATAAGTTGTTGTTCGTAGGATTGCAGGGCCTCTATAAGGTCATTAATATCGCCTCCGAGTGCACCGGGAATATTGCTACGACTGTAGCCAATACGATGGTCGGTAATACGATCTTGCGGGAAGTTGTAGGTGCGAATCTTTTCACTACGATCACCTGAGCCGATAAGCTTTTTTCGGGCATCGCTCAGTTGTTTTTGCTCTTCATCTATTTTGATCTGCAATAGGCGAGAACGGAGAACGCCCATGGCTTTATCTTTGTTTTTTATCTGAGATTTTTCATCTTGGCAGGTTACCACAAGACCTGATGGTAAGTGGGTAATGCGTACTGCCGAGTCGGTAGTGTTCACACTTTGTCCACCATGACCACTACTGCGGTAAACGTCAATGCGCAGGTCACTCGGATTAATTTCGATATCGGTTTCCTCGGCTTCGGGCAGTACCGAAACGGTCACCGTGCTGGTATGAATGCGCCCCTGACTTTCTGTGCTTGGGACACGTTGTACACGGTGGACGCCAGCTTCAAACTTGAGGAGTTTATATACTTCTACACCGCGTACAGCGAAAACGACTTCTTTAAAGCCGCCAACTTCACTGGGACTTTCACTAATCAGTTCAATACGGAAGTTTTGTGTTTCACACCACCGGTTATACATGCGGAATAAGTCACCAGCAAACAGGCTGGCTTCATCACCGCCAGCAGCAGCACGTATTTCGACAATAGCATCACGCTCATCATTGGGATCTTTAGGGGTGAGCAAAACTGCCAATTCGGCATTAATGCTTTCGAGCTGTTGGTTGATAGTAACAAGTTCTTCTTTGGCCATGCTGGCAATATCGGCGTCGCTATCTTGGCTGAGGTTTTCAGCTTCGAGCTTTTCGGCATTGAGTTTATGAAGCAGATCATACAGGCCAATAGTTTTGTCGAGTTCACTTTGGCGTTTGGCAAGTTTTGGATATCGAGGCGAGCTAAAAATGCTGGGATCTTGAAGTTCGCTAGTGAGTTCGGCGAGTTCGGCGCGGAGAGCTTGTTCTTTATTCATTGATATCCTTTAGTATAAAAGAAAACAGTCAGAATGACACATTCTGACTGTTTATTTTAAAGCGTAGTTATTGCTTTGGAGCCGAAGGGGCACCAATTTTTTTGCTGTCAACAATATCTGCAGTTTTTTTGGTACGGACTTTGTTGGCTTTAGCAATAGCTGCTGCTTTACGAGCAGCTGCAGCATCTTGACGTGCCTTAAAGCGGTCAACACGACCTTCAATGTCGATCATTTTTTCTTGACCGGTAAAGAAGGGGTGTGAAGCACTGCTAATATGTACGCTTACGAGAGGGTATTCATTGCCATCAGTAAACGTTACGGTTTCTTCAGAAGCTACAGTAGAGCGTGTCAAAAACATGTCGCCACTGTTTAGGTCTTTGAAGACGACCATTCGGTAGTTCTTGGGATGTATATCTTTTTTCATAGTCAGACCATTATTATACACATCTGTTGAACTTCGGTCAAGCACAGCGTAGTGTTACGTTAAATATTGATTTGTTTAGGATTTTATTGACTTAGAACTCTTCGGGGTGATAAGCTGAAAAACAGAGGTTATAAACAAAAATTACATCCCACAAAAAAGGACGAAGTAGTATGGCTAATATAGAATCAGGAATCAATACAACACCCCAAGATCACTCGGAAGATTTGATTGCTAAAGAAGCAGCTGATGCAGCCCGAAAAATGCTGGAGTACCAAGCTAGGCATGCTGGTGGCAACACACTTTTGCAAGCCGACAATGATGCTCATAATGCTAAACACTCATCTGTGGTTGATGATAACGGATCAACATTTGTGAAGATTCCAGGAATTGGAACTTTTGCTGGGGTTACAACAACCGAGAAAATAGATAATGATAGGCTCAAGGTAACTGATCATGTAGCTGCTTTTCCTCCCAAGTATGAGCAAGGAATGTCTGACTTTTTTGGCATTGAACCTAAAGAGCGCATTGAAGCTATGGCTACAGAAAGTATTGCGCCGCGTCGAAAATTTGGTTTGCCAGACCGCGAAAAAGCTGAAGTTCAACGAATATCTAAAATTACCTCAGCGAAGCAACAGCTTATAGATGCAGAAATGAGTAATGCAACACCAGACGGTGCAATTGTGCCAGGTACCGATGCGGTACATGAAGAGACTGTGCATGGTAGTCGTCGAATTGTGCATCGTAAAATAACTTCTGGACAGGACAAAAAAGGTGAAACAGTAATCGTTGTAGAACAAAACTCAACTGATATTGATGGAGAGAATCCTCGAAGCCGAACCTGGAAGCATTCAGCTGATGCTCCGTCAGCTACAAAAAAACTAACTACCGGAACCGAAATCGATGAAGCCTCTGTCGCTAGAAGAATTGCTCGTCGTGGCGGAGAGCGTATATTCAAAAAACAACTGCGTCAAGGCGGTATTATGCCTCCTAAGTCGGGAGTCCCCATAAGGGGTGTTGCTCGTCGCTCGTCTTCAAAGTGATAGATCCTAGCTATTCAGGTGAGGCCAGTTGTCATTTTGTGTGATATCTGCTATAGTACAGGCACTATTACGTTAAGCAGGTGTGGCAAAATCCTCCTGAGCTGATCCGTGCAGGACAGTTACGGGTACGCCGCAACCGAAGAGAAAGGATTTAACGATGGCAGTTGATGTCGATGTTAAAGCACTGTTGTCTGCTGGCGCTCACTTTGGGCACAAAACCAGCCGATGGCACCCCAAAATGGCTCCCTATATTCACAGCAAGCGTGAAGGAGTACATATTATTGACTTAACCAAAACCGCACAGGCTTTGGAAGAGGCATTACCATTTATTACTAAGACTGTAGCAGGTGGCAAGCAAATTCTATTTGTAGGTACTAAGCGACAGGCTAAAGATATCGTCAAGGCTGCAGCCGTAGAGACCGGTATGCCATTTGTGACCGAACGATGGTTGGGCGGTATGTTGACCAACAAGCAAACAATTGGTGGTCGGGTGAAGCACTTGAAAGATCTAGAAGTGCGTATGGCGGCTGGTGCAATTGAAGCGAAATACAATAAGCTTGAAGTTCAGCGCTTCCGGGAAGAAATTGATCAGATGAACCATCTGTATGGTGGCATCAAAGATCTCGCTGACAAGCCAGGTGCGGTATTTGTAGTCGACGTTATTACCGAAGCTAATGCTCTCCGTGAGGCAAAGAAGCTTGGTTTGAAGACTATTGCTATTGCCGATACTAATGTTGATCCAACAGATATCGATTACGTCATTCCTGCTAACGACGATGCCATCAAGACGATTCAGCTCATCGTTGACTATGTAAAACAAGCAATAGAAGCTGGTAAGACAAAAACAAAAGTTGCAGCCAAAGAGGGGGACAAGTAGTGAACGTATCTATCGAAGATATTAAGCGACTGAAAAGCTTAAGTGGTGTTGGTTTGACCGATGCTAAAAAAGCACTTGAAGAAGCCAATGGTGATTTTGACAAGGCACTAGAGGAAATGCGCAAGAAGGGTCTAACCAAGGCTGAAAAGCGTGGAGAACGTGAAGCGCGAGCAGGTGTCATTGGTACCTATAATCACGATAATCGCATTGGTGTACTCGTAGAAGTTAATTGTGAAACCGACTTTGTAGCTCGTACCGAAGGTTTTACCGAACTCGTTAAAGATGTCGCAATGCATATTGCGGCAGCAGCCCCAATGTACGTCAGTGCTGAGGATATTCCAGCCGAGGACCGCGAAGCCAAGAAGCAAGAATTTAGCGAAAAGGCTAAAGCTGAAGGTAAACCAGAAAACATGCTCGATAATATCGTCGAAGGTATGCTCAAAAAATACTTTGCTGAACTTTGTTTACTTGATCAGCCATTTGTAAAAAATCCTGATCAAACTGTGGGTGATTTGGTGAAAGACGCTAACGCCCGACTAGGCGAAAACGTACTTGTTCGCCGATTTGAGCGATTGGCACTCGGCGAAGTCGCCTAAGTTTAGGAGACTGAAGACAAATAAAAAACTTCAAGATAGCTGGCGACCTTATGGTAAGCTGGCTTTCTTGTAGAATGGTATACTGAACAGATGATAAGTCTCGTAGATTAGATAAGGAGTATTCGGTGAGCCCACAACAAGTTGTCGAACGAACAAAGCATAAATTTGATGAGAGTGTCACGCATTTTGAAGCTGATCTTAAAAAGTTACGCACTGGCCGAGCAAACGCCGGCATGCTTGATGGTGTAATGGTTGAAGCATATGGTTCACCTATGCCGTTGAATCAAGTAGCAACAGTGACTGCACCAGAAGCACAATTGATTCAAATTACTCCTTTTGATCCAAATAATCTGCAAGCTATAGCGAGCGCAATCCGAGATAACCAAGCGCTTGGTTTCAATCCTTCAGATGACGGTCGTGTAGTGCGCGTACCTGTTCCTCCACTTACCGAAGAAAGACGCCGTGAAATCAGCAAGCAGGTGGGTACAAAATTAGAAGACTGCATGGTGCGAATGCGTAATGTTCGTCGTGAGGCGCTCGATGAATTTGATCAGGCAAAAAAAGATAAAGACATAAGTGAAGACGATGCTAAGCGTTATGCTGGTCAAGTTGAAGATCTTATGAACAAAGCTCGTGCTCAAGCTGAAGAGCTTGCCAAAGCAAAAGAGCAGGAGATCATGACCGTTTAGGTCGTTAATTGAAGACATGGCTGATACTGAAAAAGTGCCAGTGCACATTGGATTCATCCTTGACGGCAACCGCCGTTGGGCTGTTTCAGAAGGTTTACCAACTCTCGAAGGCCATAAACAGGGGTACGAGAATCTAAAAAATATATCATCGCATGCATTTAAGCAAGGTGTGAAATTTGTATCAGCATTTGTCTTTTCGACAGAAAATTGGAAGCGATCTGAAGAAGAGGTGACATATTTAATGAATCTTGTGCTTTGGATGGCTAAGCACAAAGTTAAAGAACTAGATAAGCAAAATATAAAGGTGCAGTTTTTAGGTGAGCGCGACAAGTTGTCGTCAGCGGTATTAGAAGCAATGGGTGACGTTGAAAAACGAACCCAAGACAACACCGGTGGAACGCTAATACTGTGCCTTAACTATGGTGGACAGCAAGAAATCGTCGGGGCGGTAAATGCCATATTAACCGCAAACCCACACGCATCTTCGATTACGACCAAAGACATTGAAGCGCATTTGTATCACCCAGAAATCCCGCCGATTGATCTTATTATCCGTACATCGGGTGAGCAGCGATTAAGTAATTTTATGCTTTGGCGAGCAGCTTATAGCGAACTGTATTTTATCGACAAACACTGGCCAGCCCTAAGCACCGAAGACCTCGATGAAGCGCTAGATGAATTTGCACGACGTAATCGTCGCTTTGGCGGAGATCATAAAACGATTAAAGCCTAGTGAGCAAGTTCGTTATTCGTTATACTAGAGGGTAATGTCGATTTTTCTATTAATAATTGGGTTGGTACTCTTCGTGGGATTGGTGGTGGTCCATGAATTTGGACATTATTTGGCCGCAAAACGAGGCGGAGTAGAAGTAGAAGAGTTTGGGATAGGCTTTCCACCTCGCGCTTGGGCAAAAAAACTTGCCAGTGGCATGGAACTGAGCTTTAACTGGCTGCCCTTAGGGGGATTTGTAAAGCTCAAGGGTGAACACGATTCTGCTCAATCAAAAGGCAGCTTTGGGGCAGCTTCACTCGGAGTTAAGGTGCAGATTATGCTTGCCGGAGTAGTAATGAATCTGCTTACTGCCTTTGTACTTTTAACGTTTTTGGCACTCATCGGTATGCCGAAACTACTTGATAATCAATTTAGTGTAAGCAGCGACACAAAGATAACAAAAAATACTGTATTAGTAGGGTATGTCGAAGAAGGGTCTCCGGCAGATCGTGCTGGCCTTAAACAACGCGATGTCATTCGTTCAATTGCAGGTAATCCAGGCAAGACTACAATATCCAGCGCTACTGATCTTCCCAAAGCAACCAAAGCATTTGCTGGTCAACGGGTTACAATAACCGTGGATCGAGATGGTCAAAGCCAACAGCTACAGGCTACATTGTTGAGCAGTGCTGTAGTTGATGCGAGTCGTAGAACTGATAACCCCAAAGGATATTTGGGCGTATCGCCGTCTGAAATGACCATACGTCGCAGTACGTGGTCGGCGCCAATAGTGGCTGTAGGAATTATGAAGCAACTCACTACTGAAACATTTAAAGGCTTAGGTAGGGCTGCATGGAACGCTGTTCGCGGGAACGGCAAAGAAGCCAGTAGCCAGGTGTCTGGGCCGGTTGGAGTTTTTGTTATTCTCAAGGATGGTAGCTTGCTAGGGTATCAATTCATGCTCATTATAATCGCTATTATTTCGCTCACTTTGGCAATTATGAACGTCTTGCCCATACCTGCGCTGGACGGTGGCCGATTGTTCGTAACTTTGTTGTTTCATAAAGTGCTGCGCCGTCCTCTCAGTAAAGAACTTGAAGAAAAAATTCATGGTACTGGCTTTGCTGCATTGATGCTTTTGTTTGTACTTATTACCATCGTAGATGTAAAGCGTTTTTTCTAGTATGATCATCGGCAATACTTTTGCAGTACTTCAATTAACCTGGGGGACACCGCTGTACCTGCTGGCGTTATATGGAGCACTGCGCTTTGCACTGCGTGATCCACAGTCTGAAAACGGTTTAAAAGTTAGATGGTCACCGCTTGAGTCAGTCAGCGTGACATTGTTTATGTATTTTGCTGGTCAGCTTCTAGGAGGACTTATTCTCTATGCCAGCTTGTCGGTAGCTGGCTGGCATGAGCAACGAATTACTACATGGCTGAGCGACAATACGGTTGGTCAGTTCTTGCTCATAAGTATTATCGAAGCAATTACTATTTATGCACTGTCGCGTTTTTTGAAGCGACGCAACGCATCACTGCAGACCATTGGGCTTACTAAAAAACCAAAGCTCAGTGACGCTGGGCGAGCCATCGGGGGGTATGTTGTGTATTTTGGGGTGTATTTATTGGTTATTTGGTTTGTCAAAACAATTGTACCCAATCTTGATCTCGAACAACGACAAGAAATTGGTTTTGAGCAAGTTGCTCGGACCCAGCTACCACTGGTATTTATGAGTTTAGTAGTTTTGCCTCCGATAACCGAAGAATTATTAATGAGAGGATTTTTATACACTGGCCTGCGTGCAAAATTACCTAAAATAGTGGCAGTATTTATTACAAGTTTTCTGTTTGCAATTGCCCACTTGCAGGCAGGCAGCTCGACACCATTACTGTGGGTGGCAGCAATCGATACGTTTGTACTTTCTGTAGTACTTATCCATCTTAAGGAAAAGACGGGAACATTATGGGCACCCATATTCTTACATGCTCTAAAAAATGGAATAGCCTTCATAGCTTTGTTTGTTCTTGTTAAGTAATAAAAATATGATATAGTTTTACGATATGATTACGGTTTTAATGAATTGCATTACTCCGCCAGCCCCGGTCTGACACCGGAGGTCTGGATAGTTTTCTGATATTTCATCAACAGCACGGCCTCCGGGCCGATTTTTTTGTGCTGAATAATATGGAATGATTATGGAATTAGAAAGAAAATTACAAACTTCAGCTGAGTTAATAGAATTATACTGGTACGCAGCAGCCGATACCATTATCCAAAGAGGGTATGATCTAGATCTTATTGCCATAGATTGTGGTACCGAACTAGCGACTCAAGTGGCCTTTTCGTTAATCTCGGTTACTGATTTACGTGCAGGTGTTCAGTGGACGGAAGCTTTAAACCGCGAAGTATTCGAACTATGCGGTGGATGGCAGGTAGACATGCATGCTGATGATTTTGCTGAGGCGATTGCTCGACGATTAGCTTTTCGCGCAGGCCGACATGCCTTGAATTTGACACGCAAAGAATCGCAGCGATTCGCAATCAGAGCTCGTTTAGGTGGACATAACGCAAATGACAGGTAAAATAGACAAGAAGGAAAGACGTATGCGATTAACAAAACTATATACCAAGACCACTAAGAACGCGCCGAGCGACGAAACTGCCAAAAATGCTCAGCTCTTAATTCAAGCTGGATATGTCCATAAAGAAATGGCTGGCGTGTATGCCTATTTACCGCTTGGTAAACGAGTATTGGACAATATTGCCAACATAGTTCGAGAGGAAATGAATCTAATTGGTGGTCAAGAAATGCAGATGACCACGTTGCAGCCAAAGGAGATTTGGGAAAAAACGAATCGTTGGGATGACAAAGTTATTGATAACTGGTTCAAAACTCGTTTGGCTAACGGGACAGAACTAGGTGTTGGGCTGACGCATGAAGAACCGGTTGTAGACAGTGTTCGCGATTTTGTGCGTTCATACAAAGATTTGCCATTTTATCCGTATCAGATACAGACTAAATTCCGTAATGAACTGCGGGCAAAAAGTGGATTGATGCGCGGGCGAGAATTCGTCATGAAAGATATGTATTCTTTTTCTAAAAACCAGGCTGAGCATGACGAATTTTATGAAATTGTTACCGATGCATACCATCGAGTATATCAAAGGCTTGGCATAGGAGATTGTACGTTTACTACCT
The DNA here is from genome assembly GCA_964465215.1 of uncultured Candidatus Saccharibacteria bacterium. Classification (GTDB taxonomy): domain Bacteria; phylum Patescibacteriota; class Saccharimonadia; order Saccharimonadales; family AWTP1-31; genus CAYXHO01. The sequence continues at coordinate 12,048 of CAYXHO010000003.1, forward strand.
TTGCTAGTGGCGGATACTTTAGTAAATATAGTTTAGAATTTCAGACTGTGAGCGATGTTGGTGAAGATACCATCTATTTGAGTCGCAAGAAAAAAATTGCCGTAAATAAAGAAGTATATAACGACGAAACACTCCAAGAACTTGGCTTAACACGCGATGAGCTTGAAGAAGTACGAGCAGTCGAGGCAGGTAATATATTTCCGCTCGGGAGCAAGTACAGCGATACTCTGGGGGTGAAATACACTGACGAAAACGGTCAGGAACAATCTATCGTTATGGGGAGCTACGGCATAGGAGTTAGCCGGTTGGTTGGTTTACTGGCTGAGCATTTTTCTGATGACAGGGGTTTGGTATGGCCGATCAATGTCGCTCCAGCGCTCGTTTATATTGCTCGACTTGGTGATTCTGAAAAAGTCGTTGCCGTGGCAGATAAGCTCCACGACGAGTTAACAGCTCGCGGAATAGACGTACTGTATGACGACCGTGATGTGCGACCAGGAGAAAAATTCAGCGATGCTGATCTCATGGGTATTCCATATCGCGTTGTTGTTAGTGACCGGACTGTAGTTGATGGCAAGCATGAGATTAAGGCGCGAACTGAGCAAGATGCTCAGCATATGAATTTTGATGATTTGCTGGTATTCCTGACCGAGAAGCAGTAAACTAGATCGACAGTATTGAAAGTTAACCACCATTTGGTAATACGAGGTAAGAATTATGAAGCATCAATTTGCATTAACAAGAGAAGGCATAACAGAGCTAGAGCAAGAGCTGGCAGCATTAATTGCCGAGCGCGGCCCAATAGCTGAGCGCATCAAAACCGCTCGAGAGTTTGGCGATTTGGCAGAGAACGCTGAGTATAGTGCTGCACGTCAAGAACAGGAGCGAGCAGAAACACGTATCGCAGAAATTGAAAATATATTGCAGAACGCTCAAGTCATCAAAAAACCTAAAGGTGACAGCAAAGTGCAACTTGGCTCAACCGTTAAGCTAAAAGGCAAAGATGGTAAAGCAAAAGAATTCCAAGTCGTCGGCACTGTAGAGGCTGACCCGCTCAACGGAAAAATCTCTGATGAATCTCCAATTGGCCAAGCTTTGCTCGGCAAAAAAGAAGGCGATACCGTAGAAATTGTAACTCCGGCTGCAACAACTGCCTATAAAATTGCCAATATTTCTTAAGATCCTAGATTTACAGGGGTGATTCAGGTACAATGTGACAATGCATTGGCTTATTACAATTGCCGACAAAATCGAACAACAGCAACCGCAAGGTGAAATACTTGTGTCATCGGGCGTATCGCCGTCTGGCAAATACCATATTGGCACGCTTCGAGAAGTATTGACTGCTGACGCGGTACTAATGGAATTACGTCGGCGTGGCCGAACAGTACGGCATATCCACTTTGTAGATGATCTTGACGGATTACGAAAAGTACCAGCCGGTGTGCCTGAAGAATTTAGTCTATATTTGGGCAAACCAGTTTGTGATGTACCATCACCTGAACCAGGTGCTGACTCATATGCCAATTATTACCTTGAAGATTTTATTGGCAACGTAGAAGTGCTTGGTATTGATATGGAAGTCGTGCGCAGCCACGAAGCATACCGAAAAGGATTTTTTGTTCCGTCCATAGAAAAAGCTCTGAATAATATTGCTGAACTCAAAGCGTGTTTAGAGGAAGTTGCTGGGCGAAAATTAGACGATAGTTGGTCACCTATTCAAGTTAATATCAACGGCTATCTCAAAAAAAGACCATTTATTTCTATAGATGAAAACTCAAAAACTTTAGTATATAAAGATCAAGAAGATGCCGAACAAACAATTAGCTACGCTGAAGGACTTGTAAAATTAGACTGGAGAATTGACTGGCCGGCTCGTTGGTGGCAGCTCAATATTGGTGTTGAACCATTTGGCCGCGACCATGCCACTAAGGGTGGAAGTTATGATACGGGAGAAGCCATAATCAGGAGAGTGTTCGGTGGGCAAGCTCCTGTGCCAGTGCCCTATCAATTTATAAATCGTGCTGGTGAAACTAAAAAAATGAGTAAAAGTGCAGGAAATACTGTCACGATTTCTGAGCTACTCGAAGTACTACCGCCCGAAATTGTACGTTATTTTGTATTACGCTTTGCACCAGATAAGCAACTGTTCTTTGATCAAACCGATGGAATAGTTCGACTCATAGATGAATACGCCGAGCTACTAGCAAAAGCTGATAAAACTGAAGAGGATGAGTTGTTGTTGCATGTCTGTAACAATACGGTCAAAGAAAATACAATTAGCAATGTACCGTTTTCACACCTTGTTGCAAGCTATCAAGCAGCATTACTTGATTACGACAAAACACTTGAAATTATTGGGCGCACAGAACACGCTATGGTTGCTGCGGATCAGGCGTCGATCATTAAAAAAGAATTGGCCTACATCGATAAATGGCTGGAAAAGTGGGCGCCAGAAGACGTAAAATTTAGTCGTGTAATGGATATTACTACTGTAGGTGAGCTTACCGATGCTCAGAAGCACTTTTTAAGTCTAGTTGCCGATAAAATTGTAGATGCTCCAAGTGATGCAGATGGAGAGTGGTATCACCTTGCAGTATATGGTCTCAAAGAGGCGAGCGGATTAACTCCAAAAGAAATGTTTAGTACACTGTACCAGGTTATTATTGGTAAGTCGTCGGGTCCACGTGCAGGCTGGTTTTTGAGTATTTTGCCTCGAGATTGGCTCGTGCAACGTTTGCGCCTAAAAGTTTAACTTCATCACAAACTGCTATACTAGAAGCATGATTGAAGTCCAAGGGGTAACCAAAACATACGGCAAGAAAGACAGTGCCTTTACAGCGCTATCTGAGATTAATTTAAGTATTAAAGACGGCGCTACAGTGGCCATCATTGGTAAGAGTGGCTCGGGCAAATCGACACTAATGCACATAATGAGTGGGCTCGATCGACCGAGCGATGGACATGTGGTCGTCGATGGCGAAGTGCTGGGCATGATGAAGACCAAGCAAGTAGATAGTTTTCGGGCAGAAAAGATGAGCTTTATTTTTCAGGCCTTTTTTGTTGAAGGTAGTCAGGCTTGTTACCAAAACGTAATGTTACCGCTGGAAATTGCTGAAGTCAGAGGACGAGATAGGAAAGAACGAGTTTTAGAAGCGCTCAAAGCAGTTGATTTGGATGAAAAAGTGAATGTGAAGGCTCGTAACTTATCGGGTGGCCAAAAGCAGCGACTCGCTATTGCCCGAGCTATCGTTAATAAACCACGTCTAATTTTTGCTGATGAACCAACCGGTAATCTCGACAGTGCAACCGGTGAGAAGGTGATTGACCTACTTTTCGAAATCAATAAGTCACTTGGCAGTACTTTGATTGTGGTGACGCATGACGACGAGCTGGCGGCGCGTTGCCAGATGCAAGTTCGCCTGAAGGACGGCATTATACAAGAGGTAATCGAGAAATCTAAGTCAGCACGTAAAAAATCAGCAAAGGCAGGTAAGAAGTAATGCGCATTCAGGATACCGTTCGTCGAAGTGGACGAAGCTTAAAAAATGCTAAATTACGTACTATTTTAACGTCATTGGCTATTGCTGTTGGTGGATTTACGCTCACCATAACGTTAGCGGCAGGTAACGGCATTCGTGCGTATACCGACCGGTTGGTGGCTAGTAACTTCGACCCTGCTGAATTAATTGTGGGTCGTGATAAAGAAGTAGCTAATACTGGTACGCCAAATACCGAACCAAAAGAATATGACGATTCGTTCAACTCGTTAACGGTTGGTGGAGATGGTTCAAGTCTGCAAATAAAGCAAGTAACGACGAGTGATTTAGATGAACTCAAGGCATTGCCGTTTGTTGAATCTGTCCGAGCGAGCTATCAGTTAAATGTACGTTATGTGACCCGCGAAGGGCAGAAACGCTATACGGTAACTTCAGAAGCCTATAACCCTGCTCAAAAGCCAGAAGTTGCCGTTGGTAGCTTGCCTAAACGGGGAGATCTTAGTGTCGGACAGGCAACTCTACCAGAGGGATATATAAAAGTACTTGGATTCAAGAGTGCTAAAGATGCGCTAGGAAAGAAAGTGAGCATAGCAATTCAGAAACCTTTTGCCGATGTTTCCAGCCAAGAAGCTTTACAGGCGATTCGGAGCGGCCAAGATCCAGCATCATTTAGACCGGCAGAAGAGCAGCGTACGTTTACCGTGATTGCAGTTACTAAAAAAGCGGCTACGAGCATAAGTTTTGGATCGTTACCAGTACTCGTGTCTGATAAAGACGCCCGTTCTATTTACGACTATACAGCTGAGAATACTTCAAACTATGGTAAGTACTCTTATGCTTTTGTGCGAGTCAAAGACGGCACTAAAGAGCAAAACGTTAAAGCAGCTCAAGACAAGCTTAAAAAACTAGACTACTACACGGTGAGTAGTAAAGAAATTCAGCAATCTATTACCCAAATCGTCAATATTTTACAGGCACTCATAGGAGTGTTTGGGCTCATTACCATCATCGCATCGGTGTTTGGCATCGTTAATACTCAGTACATAAGTGTACTGGAACGTATTCGAGAAATTGGTTTGATGAAAGCTCTAGGTATGCGTAAACGAGATTTACGACGCTTGTTTATGCTAGAGGCGGGATGGATTGGATTTTTGGGCGGACTACTAGGGGCACTCTTTGCACTAATAGTTGGAATTCCGCTTAATCCTTGGGTCACGAAAAAATTAGACCTGGGTGCTGGAAATAGTTTACTAATCTTTAACGTTTGGCAGATTATTGGGTTGATTGGTGGATTGATCTTGGTGGCCATGGCAGCTGGCTATTTGCCAGCACGCAAGGCAGCCAAGTTAGATCCTATCGAAGCACTTCGAACTGAGTAATTTCAAGCGTCGTTGGTTATAGCTGACGGGCTTCGATGACGAACCGTTTGGCGGTACTTCCCAGTGGATAGCAAGTGTAAAGCGTTAATTTTCGAGGTACAGTCGGATCTGGATCACGAATATCTACCTGAGTAGGTAGCACAGAACGGGTGTTGAAAATCTCGTATGCATAGACCGTTTTATTCCAGGTAAGATATATTTTGGCTCCAACTTTTAATTCTGGTAAGTTATAGAACCAACCGCCATTGGTGGCACGGTATAAAAAGCGGTGGCCAGCTATTACAATGTTGCCGTTTTCATCGGGAGTTACGGAACGCGTCTCATGCCAGACGCCTTGATTTTTACCAATGACAGAAATAGAGTTTCCTTCAAGTACTTCTGTATCGACGCCGATGTCGGGCAAAATCAAGCGATTGCCCGGCTTTGTTGTGGGAGCGACAGGTGTAATTGATTGCTTTTTAGCTGATTGGGCGGCCTGTTCGTAGACTGTGGCATTAATGGTCGGCTTAAATAGCTTGTAGTACAGTTTTGGCAGATATGGTGCGGCGAGAATATACGCGCTCACTAATGCTATGACGCTTAAGCTCAGTAGGGCGATTTTCTGGCGGCGGGTACGCGGCTGTCGAATGGATTTAGATTTATCTCGATGCATCATATGGTAGGTAAAGTATACCACCGGATGTATGGCAGATGGGGAAGTGTCTTTGTGCTATAGTTTTGATATGAAACTATTACAAATCTTTCAGGGTAAAAAATCGACATCAATTAATCAACTGCATACTTGGAATAAGCGGCTTGCTGTCTTGCACTTCATCCAGGGTGTAGCGATTTTGCTTTTGGCCAAATCATTATCTTGGCCTGTTACTACCAATTATTTAACGATCGATTCGCTGGCAACTAAAATTAGTGGAAATCCGGTATTAGTTGCCGCAGAACGAACTATTTTCTCAATCAACCCAGCTTACTTAGTGGCTGCCTTTTTCTTTATGTCGGCTATCGCCCACGGTTTGATTGCCACAAAATACCGCAAAACGTATGAATCTAATTTGAAGGTTGGCATCAATAAAGCTCGTTGGATTGAATATAGCCTCAGTGCCAGCACCATGATGGTCGCTATAGCTATGCTAACTGGAATTTATGATTTTTCTTCACTGCTCATGATCTTTGTTCTGGACTGGTTGATGAATATGATGGGCTTGGTCATGGAGCTTAAGAACCAAGGATCAAAGAAAGTCGACTGGCTGCCATATTGGCTCGGTTGTGTGGCTGGAATTGTACCGTGGTTAGTATTCGTTGTATATGTTGTCGGTGCCAACGTCTACGGCTCGGGTAACATTCCAACCTTTGTGTATTACATCTATGCCAGCATGTTCATCTTCTTCAGTAGCTTCGCGGTTAATATGTATCTGCAATATCGCAAAGTAGGCAAGTGGGCCGATTATTTGTACGGTGAGCGGGTATATATGATTTTGAGTCTAGTGGCTAAGACATTGCTCGCATGGCAAGTGTTTTTCGGAACTTTAAGACCATAGTGTACTAATGAAAGTCCATCGTTTTTATATTGCCGACATTCCACTCCAAGATACCTTGCGAATTGACCGACCGGAATTAATTTGGCAGTGGACTCGGGTGCTTAGATTTCGGCCCGGACAGCAGATTGCACTCTTTAATGGGCAAGGTCAAGATCGTACCTACACGGTTAACGAGATTACCAAGAAGTTGGTTCATCTCGAAGTTATAGCGGATAATCAGCCACTGCTTCCGGAGCACGATACATATCTTTTTTGGTCGCTACTCAAGAAAGACAAAAATGACTGGGTGCTGCAAAAGTGCACCGAACTTGGGGTGACGCACTTTGTGCCGCTCATTGCCGAGCGATCGGAAAAAACAGGGTTTCATGTTGAACGTGCAACAAAAATAGTCACTGAAGCACTTGAACAATGTGGACGGAGTGACACGGTTGTCGTTTCCGAACCACTGAGCGTGAGTGAAGCACTGCAGCGTTACGCACAAACAGTAGAACTGTATATTGGCGAACAAGGACATGCCGCAGTCGTGACTTCGTCGGTGAAGCCCAAAGGGATCTTTATTGGTCCTGAAGGTGGATGGAGTGATGCAGAGAAAGAAATATTTCGCGCTCAAAATCTGCTATTGCTGGCACTGAGTAACTTCACGTTACGAGCCGAAACTGCGGCTGTGGCTGCGGCAACTACGCTAGCAGCATAAACTACTGTTACAATAGGCAGATGAGTTATTGGCGCGAACGAAGCATTCCCTATAGTCCTGGACAAACAGTGCCTTTCAAGGTAAGTCGCAGCAAGATCGAGCTGTTTATGCAGTGCCAACGGTGTTTCTGGCTAGATGTTCGACTCAAAATTACCCGGCCGAGTGGCCCGCCATTTAACATTAATAAGGCTATTGATGAGCTATTAAAGAAAGAATTCGACACATATCGATTGCAGCAAAAGCCACATCCCTGGATGATTTCGCATGACATCGATGCAGTGCCTATGCAACATAAAGACCTAGAGACGTGGCGACATAATTTTACCGGAGTGTTTACTTTACACAAGCCAACCAATTTGCATGTATTTGGCGCCATTGACGATCTGTGGACAGATAGTCAGGGTAATCTAATTGTGGTTGACTATAAGGCGACTGCAAAAGATAAAGAGGTGAATCTTGATGCTGATTGGCAGATATCTTACAAACGGCAGCTCGAAGTATATCAGTGGCTACTGAGACAAAATGGATTTACAGTGAGTGATACGGGATATTTTGTATATACTAACGGCCGACTTGACGCCGAAGGTTTTTTCGACACTCTGACGTTTACAACCAAAGTTATTCCATATACCGGTAATGCTGATTGGGTCGATGCGACGTTGCGAGCCATGAAGGATTGTATGGACGGTGATATGCCTGAAGTTGGTATTTCGATTATGGGTGGTGAGTGTGAGTTTTGTGCGTATGCTCGGCAGCGTACCGAACTGACGCTGAAGCATTTACAGAAACCGAAAAAAAGAACGTCCAAATCCAAAACTAAGACAGATTAGAGTATAATATAAGTATGTTAGATATACAGTTTGTCCGTGAAAATCCCGAATTAGTCCAACAAAAAGCAACACAAAAAGGTTATACCGTTGATGTACAGAAGCTGCTCAAGGTTGATGAAGAGCGTCGGTCTTTATTGTCGCAGCTAGAAGAGGTTCGAGCACAGCGCAATGAGCATGCACAAAGCTTAAGCCAGGGTAAACCATCGGCGTCTGATATTGAAAAAGGTAAAGAGTTGAAAGAGAAAGTTACGCTGCTTGAACAAAAACTCGTTCCAGTTCAAGAAGATGTAGACGAAATGCTCGCCGCAATTCCGAATATTCATTTTGATGACGTGCCGGTCGGAGATGAAACTCATAGCATCGAAGTGGGTAGTTTTGGAGACCAGGAAACAGGTGCTATAGATCATCTAGATTTTGCCATGCAGCGAGATTGGGTTGATTTTGAACGTGGAGCAAAAGTTGCTGGGACGAAGTTCTATTTTTTGAAAGGTGACCTGGCATTACTTGAAAATGCGCTCACCCAGTATGCCTTGCAGTTTATGCTACAGAAGAACTTTACATACATAACCGTTCCAAACCTCGTAAACGCAAAAACTGCACGAGGTGCCGGTTTTGCGCCGCGCACCAGCGAGCAGAGTGATGAATATTTCATTGAAGGCGAAGACCTCTCATTAATAGCTACGGCTGAAATGCCACTTACGGGTTTTCATACCGATGAAATTATCGACGAAGCACGATTACCACTCAAATATGTTGCTCTAAGTCCTTGCTATCGCAAAGAAGCGGGCACTTACGGCAAGCACACCCGCGGCCTATTTCGAGTCCACCAATTTAATAAGCTCGAGATGTACATGTTTGCTACTCCCGAGCAAAGCACCGCGTTGCATGAAGAAATTCGTGCTATAGAAGAAGAGCTTTGGAGGTCACTTGAAATCCCATACCATGTTATCAATATCGCTTCGGGAGATCTGGGTGCGCCAGCCGCCAAAAAGTATGATATTGAATATTGGTCAAAAGTTGACGGTACCTACCGAGAGTTAACTAGCTGTTCAAACTGTACTGATTTTCAGGCTCGCAATTTAAATATCCGGGTTCGTCGCAAAGATGGCAGTATTCAGGTACTGCATACGCTCAATGGAACGGTCGTAGCGTTAGCTCGATCGCTTGTGGCATTGATTGAACATTATCAACAATCTGATGGTTCGTTTGCGGTGCCGGAGGTACTTCGGCCGTATATGGCAGGAAAGGAGCTTTTATGATTCAAAAACTAGAAGTTAGTGGTATCCATACGGAGGTTAATAACGATCTTTTAAAGTATGTCGAGAAGAAAATCGGTAAGCTCGACCAGTACTTGCCTCGTTCAGCGCGAGAGTCGGCTCATGCTGAGGTAAAACTTAAGGAGCGCAAAATAAAGCAGCGCGTGGAGTGTAGCTGTGAAGTTGTATTACATCTGCCTCACGAAGTTATTACCGTAAAGGAAGCGACCATTAATATGTTTGCGGCTATTGATGTTGTAGAAGAGAAGCTCAAGAATCAAATTAAGAAGTACAAGCATAGTCACGCGAGCGGGCAGTTAAAGCAGCGAATTGTTGCGCGGCTGAAACGGAGTGCGCCAATTGAAGCTGAATAGGTAAAAATTACCTTATGTTCACCCGAAAATTGCGCTACAATATTACCTGATTCAAGTAAATACTGATACCTCGGAGGATGGTGCACTGTGAAGAAAGTTTTGAAGCGCGTTTTAGGCGATCCCCAAGTAAAGACCATCAAGCGATTTCAGCGTCGTGTTAAAGACGTAAACGCGCTCGAAGAGCGCTATAAGAAGCTTTCCGATAGTAAACTACAAGCTCAAACAGATGAGCTCAAAAAGAGACTCAAGAAAGAGACGCTCGATAAGATTTTGCCTGATGCCTTTGCAGTTGTTCGAGAAGCTGCTCGGCGTACACTCGGCCAACGTCATTTTGACGTGCAATTAGTTGGTGGTATGGCTTTGCATGAGGGAAGTGTTGCCGAGATGAAGACCGGTGAAGGTAAGACCTTGGTAGCAACTGCACCCGTCTACCTGAATGCCTTGACTGGTAAGGGCGTGCATGTGGTGACGGTTAACGACTATCTCGCTCAGCGTGACGCGGGTTGGATGGGGCAGGTGTATGGTTTCTTAGGTCTCAAGACCGGTGTGATCATAGCTGATGAATCGTATATTTACGATGCCGATTTTACCAATGAAGCACACGACGACGAGAGATTCCGTCACCTCAAGCCATGTACGCGTAAAGAGGCATATGCGGCAGATATTACGTATGGCACCAACAATGAATTTGGATTTGATTACTTGAGGGACAACATGGTTCGGGAACTTGATCAGCTTCGCCAGCGAGAGCTACATTTTGCCATTGTTGACGAAGTTGACTCCATTCTTATTGATGAAGCCCGTACCCCGTTAATTATTTCGGCGCCAGCCACAACCAGTGGTAATGCCTATGCTCAATTTGCAAAAGTAGCCCGACAGCTGGAAGCTGAAAAACATTATGAGGTTGATGAAAAGCGACGAGCAGTCGTGCTCACCGATGAAGGCATAGAGTTGGTCGAAAAACTGATTGGTGTCGATCATCTGTATGCGGCTGACAATATTCGCAATATTTATCATCTTGAGCAAGCACTTAAGGCTCAAGCCATATTTAAGCGTGACAAAGATTATGTGGTAACCAGTGATGGCGAAGTGGTTATTGTTGATGACTTCACCGGCCGCTTACTGAAGGGTCGCCGTTATAACGAAGGTTTACACCAGGCAATTGAAGCTAAGGAAAGCGTAGAAGTTCAAGAAGAGTCAATGACATTGGCAACCATTAGCTTCCAGAACTACTTCCGATTGTATGACAAGCTGTCCGGAATGACTGGTACAGCCGAAACCGAGAGCGAAGAATTTCATCAGGTATACAAACTTGACGTCTTGCAGATCCCATCAAATCGTCCGGTAGCTCGTATTGACCGACCAGATCGCATCTATAAGACTGAAGCCGGCAAGTTCCGAGCTATTGTCCAAGAAGTAAAAATGCTGCATCAAAAAGGTCAACCTGTGCTCATTGGTACGGTTTCGATTGAAAAAAACGAAGAACTATCGCGGCTGTTGGGCAAAGCTGGTATACCTCACGAAGTGCTGAATGCAAAAAATAACGAAAAAGAAGCCGCCATCGTTGCTCGCGCCGGTCAAGCGGGAAGTGTGACACTGGCGACTAACATTGCCGGACGTGGTACGGACATTGTTTTGGACGAAAATGCCAAAAAAGCAGGCGGTTTGTTTGTACTTGGATCGGAGCGACATGAGTCTCGCCGAATTGATAATCAGTTGCGCGGTCGATCCGGCCGACAGGGTGATCCAGGTGTGACTCAGTTCTTTGTAAGTACCGAAGACGAGCTGATGCGAATATTCGGCGGTGAGCGAATTGCCGCAGTTATGGACCGACTCAATGTTGCTGATGATATGCCAATCGAAAATAGGATCATCAGTAAAAGTCTTGAAGGTGCTCAAAAGAAAGTTGAAGGTCACAACTTCGATACTCGAAAAAATGTCGTCCAATACGATGACGTTATGAATCGACATCGTAAGGCAACCTATGCAATGCGCCGAGAGATCTTGCATCAGCCAAACATTAGCAAGCGTATTGCGCTGTTCATCGCTGATGAAGTTGCAGATCTTGCGAGCTCACCGCTAGCTATGACTGATCAATATGAAACTATTGTGCAAGAAGTTTTTCCTTTTGACGACGCTACATTGGATAAACTTTTTGATACCACTGCCGACAAATTTGCTGGCTTACTTCAAGAGGCAGCAACGAGCTTGTACGCCAAACAAGAAAAAGTCTTTGGAGCAAATGATATGCGCAAAGTGGAGCGTGATATATATCTACAGATTTTGGATAATTTGTGGATGCAACACCTTGAGAATATGGATCACTTGCGTGAGGGTATTCATTGGGTTGGCATTGGACAGCGTGATCCGCTCGTTGAATATCGCCGCGAAGGTCAGCGCATGTTTGAAGAGATGCAGACTGCCTTGCGCCATGACGTAGTGCGTTCCGTATTGCATGCAGAACCAGCCGATCTAAGTAGCCAACCAATCGAAACCGAGCTGACACTTGCCGCAAGACAATCTGTTGATAACGCCGATAAGATTATTGAAGCCGAAGAATTTCACGAAGAAGATTTTGTCCTAGCTGGTCAATCACACGTTAAGGGTGGTTCTAAAAAGATTGTCAGCACCCAAAAGCGAAAGAAAGCACGTAAGGCAGAACGCAAACGCCGTAAGAAAGGCAAGAAATAGTGAAGCACGAAGTGCATCACGTTGTACTAGCCAATGGTGCGCAAGGGTTACTCATCCACGTACCCGATGCCAGTGTTATGAGTTTTGAAGTTGGATTTCGGGCTGGTGATTACCTGACCAAAAAGAATAAAATTGAAACTGCGCACATCATGGAACATTTATTGCTCGGCGCTAACCAGCTTGTCCCCAAAGCCCGCGCGTTTCAAGCTGAGTTTGAAAAAAATGGAGCATATTCTAATGCCTCAACGAGTATTTATGATGTCACGTACGAAGCAGAATGTGCTGATTTTGAATGGGACCGAATTTTAGGCTTACTACTTGTGGCGATTGCTAAACCCTTATTCTTGAGCGAAGAATTTGAAGCCGAGTTTGGAAATGTACGAGAAGAAATGACCGCCCGATCAAACAATCACTTTAGGCATCTCAGCCAAGCACTTCGTGAAAAATACGGGTTTCATGTGGTGACCGATCAACAGCGGCTGAAACTTATGGACAATGTCACGGTTGAAGATGTGGCGAGTCACTATGAAAGTACCCATACTAGTAGTAATTTACGATTTGTCATAGCCGGCCATTTAACCGCCACTCGCCGCAAGGCAATAGAACAGCTATTTGCTACGATTGAACTGCCTAAAGGAAAGGGCAGAACAGCCTTACCTAACGAACGACCAAAAACCCTCGATCAACCGCTCTATATTCATAACGACACCGTCGACAACCTCTATTTTTACCTTGATACGTTTGCGCAACATCGCCTCACCTATCCAGAATCAGATAATCTGAGCCTCATTAATACTATGCTGACCGAAACACTATATTCCAGAATTCTAGGGACGGCTCGCGAGCGCGGCTTGGTGTATTCGATGAGTTCTGGCGTTGGCCAAACTAAAACCAACACTCAATTCTTACAAAGCATGAGTGGCGGCTAG
>CAYXHO010000004.1:0-22956 GCA_964465215.1 uncultured Candidatus Saccharibacteria bacterium
TTCAGAGTCTGGACTTTTGCCGCTCGCTGGTGCAGTCGGTTTGCATGTAGCAAAGACACTGCAATCTAAGCCAGCGGTGCCATCTCCACCCGACGTGCCTTCGGATGATGTTGCCTTGGATGATGCAGCCCAACAAGTTGAACCCGAAGATGACACAGACGAGCCAGTTGATACCAGTAAATCTGTTGGAGAGTTGGCTACCAAAAAGCCTGCTGCGCAGGGAGCTGAGGAGTCAATCGAAATAGATGATGACGGCGAAATAAGCGAAGATGCAGAACCAGCCGACAAGAAAAGCTCCAAGGCCGCCAAGAAGGCAAATAAAAAATTAGCCATACCTGATTTCAACCAATTCCGTACTCGCTTGCTCATAGGCGGCGCGGCGTTTATTGGCTTGATATTTATGTGGTACATTGCCAACTTTGTCATGCCTCGTGCACGCATTGTGGTGAGTACCGATAACATCAGTGTCAATACCGAGTTGGTCGTAACAGCAGATACCGCTGCCAAGACCGTGGATGCCGACAAAGCACTCCTGCCGGCCACCGAAAAGACAGTCAAAAAGACAGACGCCGAAAAAGTTCCGGCAACAGGCAAAAAGAATGTTGGCGAAAAAGCCACCGGCACCGTCAGTCTCAAACTAACCGATTGTTCTAGTAATTCAGTTACCGTACCTGCTGGTACGGCGGTTGCTAACAATGGCTTGAACTTTGTCACACAAGTTGACATTACCTTTAACAGCGTTGTAATCGGCAGTAAATGTCGCAATGATGACTTCCCAGCCTTCACCACAGGGTCAGTAAAAGTTGTCGCCCAAAATCCAGGAGACCAATATAACATTAGTGGTGGACGTAAATTTAGTGTTGCAGGATTTGGGAATGTATCTGGCTACGACAGCAGTTCAATGAGCGGCGGAACCAACCGTGAGGTTACAGTCGTAAGCGACAATGACATCGAAACTGCTAAACAAAAGTTGACCGATAAAAGTAAAGATGCCGCTAAGTCAGAATTAGCAAAACAACTAAGTGGTGCGAATTTGTTTGCTATAGAAGATAGTATTACGAGTCCAGCCCCCGAAATTACCAGTTCTCCAGCGGTTGGAGCCGAAGCATCAGAAGTCACGGTGACTAGTATCACAACCTACAGTATGCTGGGAGTTGTGCGTGATGATCTGAAGCAATTAGTTGTTGCTCAGGCTCAAAAGCAAATAGATACAAAAAAGCAGAGTATTGGCAATGACGGACTTGATCAAGCAATATTTACCCTAAAAGAAAAGAATGGAACTCGTCAGCAAATTGCCGTTCAATCTACGGTGAGTACCGGCGCACAGGAAGATCAAGCTGCACTTAAAAAACAAGTTGCTGGCAAAAAGAAGGGTGATATTCAGCAAATTCTTGGAGATCTGCCCGGAGCTAAATCAGTAGAAGTCAACTATAGTCCATTCTGGGTTTATAAAGCGCCGTCTAACCCAGATAAGATTACTATTGAATTCAAACAGGCGACAAACGATAGCAATGACTAAAGTACCTTCCGAGGGTGTGCTATTGGCGCTTGATGTTGGAGCGTCTCGTATAGGTGTGGCTCAGGCGCGCAGTGACGTCCGACTAGCAAGTCCACTTACATGGCTTAAGGTTGATGACAATATACTACAGACAATTGCGGATTTAATCATGGAAACCGAAGCAACTGCTCTTGTTGTGGGCTTGCCGCGGGGCTTGCATGGCCAAGAAACAGATCAAACAAAATCAGTCCGTCGGTTTGTAGATTCATTGAAAGCCGAGGTTTCGGTGCCAGTGTATTGGCAAGACGAAGCGCTCACATCTCAGCAAGCTGAAGATTCGCTCTTGGCGCGCGGAAAGAATTACCAAAAGGGTGATATTGATGCCGAAGCGGCGGCCATCATCTTGCATGATTTTCTTGAAGATTCAAATAAGGTATTGGCATGAAATGGAAACCATCTCGTTTGTCATTGAACAGTATTCTCAAACTCATGGGGATATTACTAGCAGTGCTAGCCGTGATTGGTGGTATTTGGTTTTCAAAAAATTATTACCAGCAAAGTCTCAAGCCGGTGAGTAATAATCAAAATACGGTCACTATTGTTATTCCAAAAGGTTCTTCCCTAGACCAGGTCGCCGATATATTATCTAAGGCCAAGGTAATTCGAAAAACATGGGCTTTCAAACAATATATGGTGAATAACAACTACGAAAACGCTATACAAGCTGGCACTTATGCGATCAAGCCCAGCCAGAGCGTGCAAGAAATCGCCGTCATTATTACGCAAGGGAAGGTGGCAAGCTCTTTGGTAACCATTAAACCTGCACAGCGCATTGATCAGATTGAACAGTCGCTTATTAATAGTGGGTTTAATCCGAGTGATGTCAAGGCTGCGCTTGACCCAGCACAATATGCTGGGCACCCAGCTTTAGTCGATAAACCACAAGAAGCGAGTTTAGAAGGATACCTGTACCCTGAGTCTTTCCAAAAAACTGATCAAACGAAACCACAAGATATTGTTGTGGCTTCGCTCGACGAAATGCAGAAACGATTAACTCCAACTCGGCGGGAGGCATTTGTGGCTCAAGGACTGAGTGTACACAAAGCTGTAATATTAGCATCTATTATCGAACGCGAAGTGCCTGAAGGTGGAGAGCGTGCTCAAGTAGCGCAAGTATTTCTTAAGCGCTTAAATGCGGGTATTAAATTGCAGTCTGACGCTACGAGTAGTTACGGGGCAATCTTAGCTGGTGTCGAGCCATCACTGACTTATGACTCGCCGTACAATACGTATAACTATCTTGGTCTGCCGCCTGGTCCGATTAGCAATGTCAGTGAAAGTTCGCTGCAAGCTGTAGCGCAACCAGCTACCACCGACTGGCTCTATTTTGTGTCGGGAGATGACGGCATAACCTACTTTAGTAAAACGCTTGCCGAACATCAGGCGCTGACCGCGCAGCATTGTAAAAAGCTGTGTAATTAGACTCCAGAAAATGCTTGCTTAACAGGGGTAGAAGATGGGCTCAATCATTGGTTTGAGGGTAGATATATGGTACAATGTATGCGGCTTTATGCCAGGAGAATATTATTCGTATTTTTAGCAAAGCAATGGAAATTGAACCGATCACTCGGTTGAATGACATCCAGTCTAAAACACAAACTCAGCTAAAATCGTTAAAAAAACGATCTAAAAAGCGTCTCGTACGATATGGTATTTTGGTCGCTAATATTCTAATGCTCATTGGCGTAGCAGCGTTTGTGCTTCGCGCACCAAGTAGTGCTCCTAATGTGTCTGTTGGTAATGCTGTGGCCGGAGCGGCCGCCGAGACTACCGGCGCCCTAGATCAAGTTTCTTCTGCTGATATTGCAGTCCATGTCGCACTACTAACAAATTTGCCTGAAGTTGACTCCGTAACCAACAAAGCTGACACCGTTAATGCTCAGTTAGCTGTATCGGCAGCTGATGATACTGTTGTTGCTAAACCACAGGTGGTAGCAACAAGTCTTAAATCGTATAAAGATATTCAAGATTACGTTACGGTTGCAGGTGATACTATAAGTAGCATTGCTACTAAATTTGGGGTAACTTCAGACAGTATTAGATGGTCAAACGGGCTTCAGGGTGACAATGTTGATGCTGGTAAAACGTTACTGATTCCACCGGTAAATGGTATTGCCTATACCGTTAAGGCAGGTGATACGGTCGAGGGCTTAATTGCTAAGTATAACGCTAATAAAGAACAATTTATTGCCGATAACGACATCGAAGTACTCGGACTCCGCGTTGGCGGAAGGGTACTGTTCCGAGACGGCAGTGTTACGCCAGCGGCGTCAGCTCGATCTTCACGAACCGCAGGATTTGCCTGGGGCGGTGGGGCAATATACGGATTTAATGGGTACGACCGTGGATATTGTACGTGGTACGTTGCTAATCGTCGAGCAGCCGCCGGTAAGCCGGTACCAAGCAATCTTGGTAACGCCAGCACGTGGAAAGCATTAGCTATACGTGCCGGAATCCCTGTAGGAAATGTTCCCCAAGCTGGTGCGGTCATCTGGACTCCACCTCGAGACTATTATGGCCATGTTGGTTATGTAGAATCAGTGAACGCCGACGGAAGTGTAAACGTTTCAGAAATGAATGTCCGCGGATGGAACCGAGTTAGTACTCGTGTAGTGCCTGCAAGCGATGCCGGACGCTATTCATACATATACTAGTAAATTTCTAATTAAGGTTTTCTATGGTTAAGAATACAAAAAATAAGATGATGCAAGTAAGAAGGACTTTTTTTGCACTTGGTTTCATCGCTATAATTGTTTTCTTCCTAATTCCAACAGTAGATAGTGTCAGAAAGAAATATGTCGATATTTTTTGGTTGATATATCCGGTTACTATTATTGCCACATGGACTGTATTTTGGCTATTAGACGAAAAAAAGAATCAACGTCAAAAGTAGCGTGCCATACCAACATTGTATATTTGTTGTAAAAATTGTATAATAATTCTAAATGTTTGTAGATAAAGCAAAAGTGACGGTAACGGCAGGAAACGGCGGTGACGGCGTTGTTAGTTTTCGTCACGAAAAATTTGTTGACCGTGGTGGCCCAGATGGTGGCGATGGTGGCGACGGCGGAAACGTTGTTCTGCAAGCCAGTTGGAATCAAAACACGTTGGCAAGTTTTCGCTATCATCGAGAGCTGGTTGCTGAGTCGGGTCAAGCTGGCTCTAAGCAGAAGAAGCATGGCAAGAGCGGTAAAGACTTGGTGATTCTTATGCCAGTCGGCACCGTCATTATGACAATTGAGGGTGATGTTTTGGCGGATCTTGCACATGACGGGCAGCAAGTGATTATAGCTGAGGGTGGTAAGGGTGGTTTTGGCAACGCGCACTTTGTGTCTTCTCGGCGGCAAGCTCCACGTATTGCTGAAAAAGGTGAAAAGGGCCAGACCCATGAATTGCAGCTCGAACTCAAAGTTATTGCTGATGTTGGAATTGTTGGATTACCGAATGCCGGTAAGTCTACCCTATTAGCTGCAGCTAGTAATGCCCGACCAGAAATTGCCAACTACGCTTTTACAACGCTCACACCAAATTTAGGTGTGGTGGATCTTGATGATCAAAACAGTCTACTCCTCGCCGATGTCCCAGGGCTCATTGAGGGCGCGAGCCAAGGAAAGGGCTTGGGCGATGAGTTCTTACGCCATGTTGAGCGAACAGCTGTACTTATACATATGATTGATGCCTATCAAGACGATCCAGTGGCTGCCTATCAAACCATTCAGAAAGAGCTACAAGAATACCAAGTAGATCTGACTACGCGGCCGCAAGTAGTTGTGCTTAACAAGATCGATGGCCTGGACGATGATCAGATTGCAGATATCCAAAAACGTCTTGCCAAAGTATTACCAAAAGGTACACAGCAATTTGCTATCTCTGCTATCAGTGGGCAGGGCGTCAAACCAATGCTTTATGCGGTAAAGAAGATTGTCGATGCTAAGAAATCTGCAGTAGCTGCCCAGGAAGCCGAAGATGAATCTTTGCCCGTACTGCGTTTACCTGAAAACATGCAACCGTGGAAGGTTGAAAAAGTGGCTGATCAGTTAGTAGTAACCGGTCGCAAGATAGAACGCTTTGCCGAACGAACAGATTTTTCGAGCACTCAAACGGTCGAACGCTTACGCGATATTATGCGCAAGATGGGCATTATGCACGAGCTTCGCCGGCAAGGTGCTGAACCAGACCAGACAATTGTCATTGGTCGGCCGCCAATTGGCAGCATCAAGTACTAAGCGCGCTGTTAAATTGTTGATACACTAAAGGCATGAGCCGAATTCGACCATGTAATAATAAACCTATTGAGGGTAATTGTGTGCTATACGTTATGAGCCGCGATCAGCGAGTAGCAGACAACTTTGCTTTATTTGAAGCGCAGCAAACAGCACGGCATTATAAACTACCATTAGCAGTAGTATTTTGTTTGATGCCTCGATCAGGACAGCGTGCACGCGAACAGTATGAGTGGATGCTACAGGGTCTTAAGGGAGTTGAAAATACACTCAACAAGTTGAGTATACCTTTTATGATGCTTCTTGGTTCGCCGCAGCAAACACTTAGTAGCATGATACATCACACCAACCCTGCAGCCATTTATTTTGACTTCAATACATTGGCCGGACCAACAAGTCTGCGTCAGTCTATCGCCCAGCAAGCACCGTGTGCAGTCTATGAAGTAGATACGCACAATATCGTTCCAGTTTGGGAGGCGAGTTCAAAACAAGAAATTGGAGCTAGGTCGTTACGTCCTAAAATCCATCGCCTAATGGCGGACTATTTGCAAACGACAGCCAAAATCAACAAACATCCTCATACCTGGCCGGGGGTGGTGCGCTCCATGACAGAGCTGCAATCTCGTATTGATGAGTTACTTGCACGCATTCCAAGCAATGGGCAACAATTACAAGTTGCATCAGGTGAAGCAGCTGCACATCATGCCCTACAAGATTTTATTGAGGATAGATTAAGGGGATATGCGCAGTCCCGTAATGATCCAACTCAGGAAGGCCAAAGTGAGTTGAGTCCTTACTTGCATTTTGGACAGCTCTGGGCTGGTCGAGCTGTTATTGCCAGTAAGCAGGTTGCCAGTAAAAATCAGCAGTTAACCGCAGACCATGAAACATTTATTGAAGAGTTAGTCGTTCGCCGTGAACTCAGTGATAATTTTTGTATGTATAACAAGAAGTATCAAAGTCTGGCAGGAGCGCCACAGTGGGCTCAAGATAGTCTTGCGCGTCATGCGGCAGATCACCGTGAGTTTATCTATTCTCGTCAGCAGTTTGAGGATGCGCAGACTCATGATCTTGCTTGGAATGCGGCTCAACAACAGCTTCGACAGACCGGCAAAATACATGGCTATATGCGGATGTATTGGGCAAAAAAGGTGTTGGAGTGGAGCCCATCTGCCCGGGAGGCATTGGACACTCTGGTGTATTTAAATGATTTTTACAGTATCGATGGCGGTGATCCAAATGGTTACGTAGGAATACTTTGGAGTATTGCCGGTTTGCATGATCGCCCATGGTTTGAGCGTCCTGTTTTCGGGGTAGTACGTTACATGAACTATAGTGGGCTGAAACGTAAGTTTAAGATTGACGTATATATAGATCGCTGGCTCAAAACCTAAAAGCATCGTGCCGTAGGTTATCCTCGACCGGGCTGCTACACTACACTATATGGCAGCAAACGTAGCAACCAGCTTTTATTTTTATGACCTTGAAACCTCGGGGATAAACCCGAGGTCGAGTCGTATTATGCAATTTGCTGGTCAACGGACAGACCTAGATCTCAATCCAATCGGTGAACCAGATAATATTCTCATTGCGCTGAGCGAAGATGTATTGCCAGATCCAGACGCTATTTTGATCACCGGCATCACACCGCAATATACTGTTGCCGAAGGTACAACTGAAGCTGACTTTTTGCAGACGTTTGAAAAGGACATAGCACAGCCAGGGACAATTTTTGTTGGCTATAACACGGTCCGATTTGACGATGAATTCATGAGAGCCCTGCATTACCGTAATTTTTATGATCCCTATCAGTGGCAATGGAAAGATGGGCGCTCTCGCTGGGATTTGCTTGACGTTGTTCGTATGACTAGGGCGCTACGGCCAGAAGGAATTGTCTGGCCAATAGATGCTGAAGGAAAAGCTACAAACCGGCTAGAACTTTTAACTCAGGCTAATGATTTGGATCACGCTCATGCGCATGATGCGCTTAGTGATGTACAGGCAACAATTGCCTTAGCGCAGTTACTTCGTCAAAAACAACCAAAATTATTTGATTGGTTGTGCAAGGTGCGTGACAAGCAAGCTGTCCGAAGTGTGGTAACTGCCGGTCAACCATTTGTCTATAGCTCGGGCAAATACCCTGGGGAGTACGAGAAAACAACTGTTGCTATACAGCTAACTGAAAACAGTCGCGGCGACGGAGCGTTGGTATATGATTTGCGCTATAGCCCAGCTCCATTTACGCACATGAGCCCAGAAGAGCTCGTTGCAGCCTGGGTGTGGCAAAAGCCTGAAGATCGTAATCCTCAAAAACCACGACTGCCTATTAAGACATTAAAATATAACCGCTGCCCAGCAGTTGCTCCCTTGGCCGTATTTGATGAGGAATCACAAAAGCGACTACAGCTATCGCGAGAAACAATTGCCGAGCACCAAAAAGAAGTCGCTGCTATTGCTGACTGGCCTGAAAAAATATTAGCGGCATTAGACATTATGGACGGTAAGCAGCAGCAAGCGTTTGCCGGACTCGACCAACATGTAGACGAACAAATATATGGCGGATTTATATCTGACGGAGATAGCAAAGTAATGGAAGCCATACGTTCCGCCCAACCCGAACAGCTCAGCGATTTCATCGTACAGTGTAAAGACAAGCGTTTGCGCGAACTCTTGCCACTATACAAGGCACGTAATTTTCCTCGAAAATTGACAGATCAAGAGCGGACAGTTTGGGAAGCTTACAAAAACAAACTACTGCTCGGCGGCGGGGAACGCAGCCGACTGTCACGCTACTTTGCGCGTATTGAAGAACTATCCAAGCGGCAATTGACCGCCGAACAACGCTATATCTTAGAAGACCTCGTATTGTATGGGCAAAGCTTGGTGCCCAGTGACGATGACCAGTAGTCTAGGTATCCTAGACAGCTAATTCGACTTCGGATTCAGACATATCTAAAGCTCGAAAAGATGATGCTGATTTTTTACGAGCTTCAATATACATAAGCATGGCAATAGCAGCAACTAGGGCGAATACAAGTGCCCACCATAGGGTGATAACAAAACTGGTGCCAGGGACAATCCCCAGAACGATGAGGTCCAACATCTCACTGCTCCCACTTAACTTTAGCTGGATAATACGCTTTATTTGCATCAATGTCAATAACATTGCATGACGCTTATGGTAACATTGCTATTTGTAATGTACACTCAAATAATATTGTAATAACAACATTATTTTGTGTTTGCAGCCAATTTACATTTGAGTTATATTCACGTTATGACAATGTCGCAACGATCTCACTTTCGTGGTCATAGACATACATTCGGTCATTCTAATGCCGAGAAGAGAATTCGACCACTACAGATAGATAGGCGCGCAACTCCAGAATGGAGCACACGGGTGCGGAGCTGTTTAGCAAAACTTTTTTCTGAAGAACTTACGTATGGTCGTTGGCCTATAGTTGAAATGATTCACGGCAAGCATAAGCTTATAGAAATAGATAGACAGACATCAGCTCGCGAGATAAATCGAGGAGTGCATCGAGACTTTAGAACACGCCGTACTACTGATTTCATACAACGATCTTTCGCACATACGCCAACGCAGTCTTTTGAGCTTGGTCAAGTGGTGGTATTTGGTCATGGAAAGTCTTTACGCTATTTAGGGGTAGAAGTGGATGACCGGGATTTTTTTAAAGAAGTCAAACAACAAAGACTGCTCTTAGGGGAGGCAGGGATTTACGGGTTTAGACGTGCTTTGCGAATAGAAAAAGTTGAACCAGCACGCTTGGTATTAGCGCGCATGGCAGAAGTCGTTCCCACAAACAGTCAAATTCAGGGATGGCAGATTCTAAACCAGGACTTCGAGGATGCGAACATTGGTACCCCGCCCATGTCTGCGGAAGATCTAGCTGAACGAGTAAAGGACAGATTTAAGAAAAATGGAATCGTTTCGGTTGATCTTGGCATGGTTCACGCACATCCGGTCTAGAAAAAAATGTTAAAAAGGCGTATACTTATTTGACCTTTAAAGAGGATGAATGAGTGGCAGATGACGTCATTCGGGTGCAAGGTGCCCGAGAACATAACCTAAAAAATGTAAGTGTCGAGATTCCCCGCGGAAAACTGGTTGTTATAACTGGCCTGAGTGGATCGGGCAAGTCGAGCTTGGCTTTTGATACAATTTATGCCGAAGGCCAACGACGATATGTCGAAAGTCTCAGCAGCTACGCACGTCAATTTTTGGGACTCATGGAAAAGCCCGATGTTGACCAGATTGATGGTCTCAGTCCGGCTATTTCTATTGATCAAAAGTCGACCAGTCGCAACCCACGCAGTACCGTGGCGACGGTAACCGAAATTTATGATTACTTGCGTTTACTGTTTGCTCGCATTGGAGTGCCGCATTGTCCGGTTTGCGGCAAGCCCGTTGAACGGCAAACAACTCAAGCTATCGTAGACCAAGTAGCTTGTATACAAGAAGGTGCACGACTGCTTATTTTGGCGCCGGTGGTGATAGATAAAAAAGGTGCCTTCGAGCATATCCCCGAACAATTTCAACGAGCTGGATTTGCTCGTGCCCGTGTTGACGGCGTGGTGTATGCACTTGATGAATTTCCAGAACTTGATAAGAAGTACAAGCATACCATCGAAATCGTCGTAGACCGATTGGTTAATAATGAAGAAAGCCATGGGCGTTTGGCTCAATCGGTCGAACAGGGTCTTGAAGTTGCTGCCGGACAACTCAGAGTATTAGAAGCTGACACTAATGAAGAGCACAGTTATAGCTTGATGTATGCGTGCGTGGATCACCCCGAAGTTGCCATTCCCGAGCTAGAACCGCGGACCTTTAGCTTCAACAGCCCGCATGGTGCTTGCCCGGTATGTACCGGACTCGGTTCTCGGCTCGAAGTTGATCCAGAACTGGTTATACCAAATGGTCGACTAACCATTGCAGAGGGGGCTATTCGTCCGTTTAATAGAATTAATACCGATGCATGGTACACTAAAAAACTACAAGCGGTTGCTGATAACCATGGCTTTAGTTTGCATGTGCCAACCGGCGAACTGACCGAGCAGCAGTTACATCTTTTGATGTACGGAACCGGTAACGAAAAGTACCAGGTTAGCCTGGGTTCGGGTCGTATGTTCGAAACAACCTATGAGGGTGTGGTTAACAATCTTGAACGACGACACAAAGAAACCGACAGTGACTTTATTCGTCGTGACATCGAACGATTTATGCAGGAACGACCCTGCCATGCCTGTGAGGGTAAGCGCCTTAAGCCAGAAGTTTTGGCTGTGACAGTTGGTGGTAAATCGATTATGGATATCTGCCAGTTATCTATTGACGAGGCAATTGAATACTTCAAGCACACTAAATTGAGCCAAAAAGAGCAGCACATTGCTGCCATGATTTTAAAAGAAGTTACCTCACGCTTACAGTTCTTGCAAGATGTGGGACTTAACTATCTCAATTTACTTCGTAGTGCAGCAACACTTAGTGGTGGCGAAGCGCAGCGAATTCGATTAGCCACCCAAATTGGCTCAGGTTTGCAAGGCGTACTATATGTACTCGACGAACCATCCATCGGACTACATCAGCGCGATAATGCACGACTTATTCGTACGCTCAAACATCTTCGCGATCTAGGTAACTCTGTCTTGGTTGTAGAGCATGACGAAGATACTATTCGGACGGCAGATTATTTGCTCGACATTGGACCGGGTGCTGGTATCCATGGTGGTCATATTGTTGCTGCCGGTACTCCAGAGGAAGTTGCCGTCGAGCCAAAAAGCATTACTGGTCAGTACTTGCAAGGAACAAAATCTATCGCAGTACCAAAGAAATATCGTGCTGGTAATGGAAAAGAATTGGTTATTGTCGGTGCCCGAGAAAACAACTTACAAGATGTAACGGTTCATATTCCGCTCGGAAAGTTAGTGGTCGTGAGTGGTGTGTCGGGTTCAGGTAAATCAAGTCTGATTAATGACATTTTGGCAAAAGAACTTTCGGCACGATTAATGCGTTCGAGCACCGTACCGGGTCGTCATGATGAAATTCAGGGTATAGACCAGCTCGATAAAGTAATTATTATCGACCAGTCACCAATTGGCCGTACTCCCCGTAGTAATCCTGCCACATATACCGGGTTGTTCACGCCAATACGTGAACTCTTTGCGAGTGTGCCGGAAGCGAAGTTGCGCGGTTACAGTGCTGGACGGTTTAGCTTTAACGTCAAAGGTGGTCGCTGTGAAAATTGCGCCGGTGACGGCATTATCAAAATTGAAATGCACTTTTTACCTGATGTATACGTGCCGTGTGAAGTGTGTCACGGAAAGCGGTATAACCGTGAAGCGCTTGAAATTATGTATAAGGGCAAGAACATTAGTGATGTACTGGCGATGACTTGTGAGCAGGCGCTCGACTTCTTTGGTAATATCCCATCCATTGCTCGCAAACTGCAAACGTTGGTCGACGTGGGGCTTGGATATATTGGGCTCGGCCAACCAGCAACTACTCTCAGTGGTGGTGAAGCGCAACGTATTAAGTTAGCCACCGAACTTTCTCGACGCCCAACTGGCCGTACGTTATACATTTTGGATGAGCCAACCACCGGACTCCATATTGCTGATGTAGATAAATTACTCCATGTTTTGCATGCCCTCGTCGACACCGGAAATAGTATGGTTGTAATTGAACATAATCTTGACGTTATTAAGTCGGCTGACCACCTCATTGATATGGGTCCCGAAGGTGGATCAGGCGGCGGTCAAGTGGTAGCCGAAGGCACCCCTCGTGAGGTTGCAAAAGTCAAAGAATCGTACACTGGTCAGTACCTCAAGAAAATGGTATAATACTGTTTATATGTTCGTGTCTGAAAATCCATCTTCTTCTCCAGAAGAACTACAATTTCTTGAAAATGAAGCTGCAAATTATGCCTTAATACTTACGAGGTATTGTTTTGCCATGCGCATGCCGTGGCTCATCGAAATATCTGATTTTGTACCAACCGAACAGGAAGTAGATTTATTTGATTTGCGTCATGCCGTTACGATACCCGATATGGCTGCAGTATTTGTTGACCCCCAAACTACTTCTCGAGAACTTGGCTCGATTCTCATGCAAACCTATGCTCCAATTGGTAGATTACTCGTAGCACGAGGTGATGTCCTAAAGGGCGAAGCGGCAAATGAGTATATTCGGGAACGAGTACAAAATCATGACTTTGCTCAAGAAATGACAGAAATAGCTACAACCGAAAATCTCGATTTAGTCTTGCCAAGTAAGCAACTCTTTGCCACGATTCATTTTCAGGCCGGCCCAGAAGCTACGGTGCGAACGAGAGTACGCAAACCATTGCTAGATTTTATCGATGCGCAGCGAAGTGCCGGACAAGCAGAAGCTAGTCAACACGCTTGTTAAGAAATAGTTTACCGAGATTAGATCGAATTCCATGCCACATCATACTGCGGGTTTTGGGATCTTTTAGAAGATGCCCAAAAGCTAAGGCAATACTCAAGACCATGACGCCAATAATGACTTTTTCGATGTAGTGATCTAGTCCCGGTATGCGTCCGCCAATTAAGTATCCGAGTAATGACATCCCGCCACCCCACAACACACCACCAAGTACGTTAAAGAACATAAAACGTTCTCGAGGCATCTTGCTGGCTCCGGCTACGACAGGCGCAAAGGTTCGGACAATGGGTGTAAAACGCGCCAGAATAATCGTTTTTCCACCATGTTTTTCATAAAATGCTTCGGACTTTTGTATATATTCTTGTCGGAATAAAATACCATCTTTTTTCTTGAATATTCGTGGGCCAGCTCGACGACCAATGGTATAGCCTACATTGTCGCCAATGATCGCGGCTGCAATAACACAAGCCATCAGAGCGAAAACCGAAAACCGTCCTTGACTAGCAGCTAACCCTGCGCCAAACAATAATGTGTCACCTGGCAGGAAGAAGCCGATAAGTAGTCCTGATTCGGCAAAGACAATTAAAGAAATAAGCAGTATACCGCCAGCTGAAACAATTTGTTCAATATCAAACATTACCTATATTGTAACGCACTTTAGTTGAAGGTTGACTGAATAAAGAACGAAAATTTCGTAGAAAGCACAACGCTAGCGGTCTGTAATACTGCTATACTAGTAATACAAATTGTCGCATGACAGGAGGGACAGCAATGAGCAGCGAACAAATAGCTCTATCGTTAGAAACACGTCAAACTATTGGCAAAGGTCTCGGCACGCTTCGCCGAAATGGCCAGGTACCCGCCGTGGTTCATGACCATGGTAAAGCATCAATCCATGTGATGGCACCATATAATGAGCTTGCCAAAGTTTTTCAGGCCGCCGGTAAACATCACCCCGTAAATCTTACGGTCGGTTCAACGAAATATTTGGCACTTATTAAAGATGTCGATTTTGAACCCCGCAAGCACACCTTACGTCATGTTGTGTTTAACGCTATTAAAGCAGATGAAAAGCAGCAAACTGAAGTGCCCATACATCTTAGTGAAGATATCCCCGCAGAAAAATCAGGTTATATGGTCATTCGTAGCCTCGACGCCGTAGAGATTGAAGCTTTGCCAAAAGATTTGATCGATGAGATCACCGTAGATGCCAGCTCATTGGTTGAAATTGGCGATAAACTCACCGTTGCCGACATTAAGGTACCCGCTTCAATCGTCATTCTAACCGAACCAGAACATACCATTGCCGTCGTAGAAGAAACTAAAGCGCAGATGAGCGAAGAATCAGCCGAAGAAGCAACTGAAGCTGACGCCGCAAACGTTCCTGCCGAAAATGGCGGCGACGAAAAACCAGCTGAATAGTAACGTTAGCTAATAAAAGCACTACGCTGTTTAACGCGCAGTGCTTTTATATAGAGCTAAGAATTTAATCTTCGATGAAGCCGCCCGATTGGTGAGCCCAAAGCTCGGCGTATTTTCCTTTTTTCTTGAGGAGCGCAGCATGACTACCTTCTTCGACGATGCGCCCATTATCCATCACGACGATGCGGTCCATTTTTTGGATGGTGCTTAGTCGGTGAGCAATGACAATAGCGGTTTTGCCTTCCATAAGTTTCCACAGTGCATCTTGAATGAGCTTTTCGCTTTCGCTGTCTAAGGCGCTTGTAGCTTCATCAAGGACGACTATGGGGGCGTCTTTAATCATGGCACGGGCAATGGCTATGCGTTGTCGTTGACCGCCAGACAGCTTCACGCCGCGTTCACCCACTAACGTTTCGTAGCCATGAGGCAATGATTGGATGAACTCATCAGCATGGGCTAGTTTGCTAACATGTTCGATTTCTTTTTGTAATGCATTCTTTTTCCCGTAGCCAATATTTTCGGCTAGGCTTCGGTGAAAGAGAAGCGGTTCTTGTGGCACGTACGTAATGCGTTCATGTAGATCATCTTGGGTGACATTGCGGATATCTTGTCCGTCAATAGCTATGCTACCGTCGTTGACATCACTAAAACGAAGGAGTAGTCGGGTCAGGGTTGTTTTGCCTGATCCAGAATGACCAACCAGGCCGATGCGTTCGCCGGCTTTTATATGCAACGAAAAGTTGGTGAACAACGGCTCAGTACTGCCATTGTGGGTGAAGTCGACAGTATCAAATGTGATTGTTCCATGTTTCATACGAACCGGCTGTGGTACGGCTGGATCAACAATTGTTGGCTTGGTTAGCAATATTTCGGTCATGCCGCTAGCATCACCAAAGGCTCGGTTATAGTTTTTGAGTGCAGTTTGAGTGAAATCAAAGATCTTTTCGGTAATGGTATTTGTCAGATTAAGAATGAGGAAAACCGTTGCCAAATTAGCATTTTGCTCGACAATGGCGAAGACAGCTACAAGCAGTGCTGCAACGCTCATCGATCTACTGAGCAAACCCGATACTGTCAGTTGAAGTGCCATAGCGTGCATGAGTTTACGCAATGAGCCTCTTGATCGAGTAGTGTAGACATGAAATCGAGAAATTTCATGCTGCATGCCAGCATAGCTTTTGATGGCTAAGACATTTGTCACGCTATCGGCAAGGGCGCCAGTTTGAGCACTGTCTGACGCAGCGTGCGCTGCGCTTACGATCCGCGTTCGTTTTGATACAGCGATGGCAACGCCTACAAAAAGCATGGCAATTATATTGATCACTAGGACGAATAACGGGGCACGGCGCACCATGACAATGGATGCAAATAATAGTGTCCAGATCATGGGTAGAGTGCCGTAGAATGTCGTGTCGGCAATACGTACATAAGCACCGAGGAATTTATTATTTTGCGAAACTAAAGCCCCACCAAATGTATTGGCATGAAAATCCGCACTTAAGCTCAGAATATGTCGGTAGATGCTGTGTGCCATATCTTGAAGTACTCTCATTTCAAGTCGCCAGACAAACCAGTCAATGAGTCGCCAGCCTCCAACGGCTACGAGGATGAGTAGACTATATGCAAGCAAGGATGGTCCGAAGCTGCCGAGCATATCACCGCGAGTATAGTCACCGCTCGCTAGGCGCTGAATAATGTTCGCTAAAATGAGTGGCGGAATTATTTGGTTTATGAGTACATTTATTGGCGATGAAAGCACTGCGCCAACAAGTTTGGTTGGGTATTTACGGGCGTGTTGCCAGAAAATACCAATGGTTTGCTTGGTGTTTGAGGTTGTCATTACAAGCAGCCTCCTGCTGCTGTTTACCGATTGTTAATGAATTTTGTTTTAAAGTTTTTTCGCTACGTAGGCCGACTAGCACGCCACATAGGGGGCGACCAAGTCGGAGAGATAATACTGTTTCATGCTGAACATGATTTAGGGCCGCCCTTTCCGTTAATTGATAATCTTAAACTTTAACACGAAATAATAAACTCACGCAAACTTTTCAGTGAGCAGGCGTGAATTACTGGAGCTCAGGGTATTCTTCTGCTAGAAGGGTTCGTAGATCGGAGCGGCCGACCGGTCCAATGCCACGGACGCCATCAGTACATGCTTCATCGTAAATGGCACGGATGTGTTGGATGTTGAAGGCAATGGAGCTAATAATCTCACGACGTACGATCAAATCATCTGCCCCTTCGCTAAAGTGGATACCATATTCATTGCCGACACGAACATTAGTTTTGCGTGGTCGGTAATAGTTGCGGAGATCTTCTGATCGAAGAAATTCAGGGACTATTCGGTTAGCGAGTACTCGCCAAATGCCATGGGAAAGGCGATAGCATTGCATAAGTTCGATATGCTCGGCTGGTCGCCACCGTCTATCTTCTGGTACCTCAGTAATTGTTTTTCCTTGTAAAATTCTTCGTTCACGAATAACTTCTGCCATATCTTTACGGATAATAAATGGTGGGTCGTAGGCATGAAGTCGGTCGGCATCGGCTTCGGGGTCCCAGCACAACATGACTTTCGGGCGTTCGCCATATACAGCATTGCGTGCAAGGGGGCTGAGCTTTGAGAGATCACCTCCGAATTCGGCTAGTTGGATTATAAGACTCCAGCGGAAACTCCTGGCTACTGCCGTCTGTCTATCGTCTGGCAGTGGTGTATTATCACCAAGGCTATCTAGTCGCAGCATGGTGTCGTCTGGCAACAATCCATCGGCAATATGTTGTTGTACTTGGTCATATGCATCGCTCTCGAGCAAACGCACAAGATCAAAATGGCCGTCTGGTTGGTCAAGCACTTCTGCAAGCTTCATTGAGACATAGTAACCGACAGGGAACATATATCAAACCATGAGCATAATAATTTGTAAATATTATGTCTCAAGCATTGAATAACAGAGGTAAGAAGCGTATACTGAGCGGTTGATGAACAAAGTTATTTTGTATTACAAATTTGTGCCAGTGGCCGATCCAGCCATGACAGTGCGTTGGCAAAAAGAATTGTGCAAGCGGCTTGAGTTAAGGGGTCGCATTATTGTCAGCAAGCATGGCATTAATGGCACGCTTGGTGGGCATATAGAAAATTTACGTGAATATAAGCGTGAGATGAACCGCTCAGTGATTTTTAAAGGAATTACCTATAAATGGAGTGACGGCACCGGACACGATTTTCCAAAATTGAGTGTTAAGGAACGCCCAGAACTAGTAGCTTTTGGCGCCCCCGATGAGGTTAAAGTCGATGAAAAAGGCGTGATAGGTGGGGGTAAACACTTAAAACCAGAGCAGGTGCATAAACTCATCGAAGAACGTGGCGATGAAGTTGTGTTTTTTGATGGCCGCAACGCCTATGAGGCGTCTATTGGAAAATTTAAGGACGCAATAGTCCCTGATGTAAAAACCAGCAAGGATTTTTTGAGCGACCTTGCTGGCGATAAGTATAACGACATTAAAGACAAGCCAGTGGTAACGTATTGTACGGGCGGTATTCGCTGTGAAGCACTGAGTGCGCTTATGAAAAATCGTGGGTTTAAAGAGGTATATCAAATTGACGGCGGTATTGTGAAATACGGTGAAAAATTTGGCGACGATGGTCTTTGGGAAGGAGCTTTGCATATCTTTGACGATCGAATGGTGCACCGGTTTAGCGACAAATCTAAAGACATTGGCGAGTGCGTGCACTGTCATGGCAAAACAAGCCGATATATAAACTGCGCGGATGTGTCATGCAATAAATTGGTCTTGGTTTGTGAAGCATGCGACAAAGAAACTCACTGTATTGAGCACGCTCACGGCAATTAGGGTATAAGACCTACAAATTAGTAGAAAACATAAAAATATTTGACAGAATTAATATTTGTGTAGTAAGCTGCATTTAATCAAAGCAATTTGGTTGTAGGCAATGAACTAATACTCCTATTTGGACGCTTGAGTATTACGGAGCCACTAGCGTAACCGGGCAACTAAACCACAACTCGAACAATATGAGCGGTTTGGACCCTGGCCAAGCCGCTTTTGATTTATACAAATTTTAAACATCTATCCAGTCAACAAACTGGTTAGTTCAAAGCACCTTAATTTTGGTAATTACGGTGCTATGGGAGAAGAGTTGCATGGCCGAGCCAGGAAACCAGGACAATTTATTACACATTTTAGAACCGCGCGTTATAGAACGTGAACCGTTTAACGCTGATGATTTCCAATCGGCACCTGCGGTCATTCGTACGCAAGGGTTGCGTATGCGGCTTGATGATGTTGCGCGTGAAGACGAGCAACAATATCCAGAGCCAAAATGGCGTGAAGACATTGAAGCCGAACGAGAAGCTGAGCGACGTCGTCAGCAAGAGCATGACGATCAGCCACATGATGGTGGTGGCCGGTTATCTGATCTTGCACCGCATGTCCTTGCCGGCGAAAAAGGATTTGATGACAGAGTACTAGAAAGAATTTCGATTGCTTATGATCCAACCAGTCTCCGAAGCATGGCTCGAGCTGCCGGCAGTGTTTTGCCATCGTTCACCAGTTTGCTAGCAGATCGATTAGTCCATGGGCGTCCGCTGAGTGATGACCAAGTAGCAGCCATAGCTTTAACGCCACCATTGCTGCCTTCGGGACCAATATCATGGAGAGCTCTGAGCGGTTTACCTGATGGTCCAATTATTCCTCCCATTGTAACGACAAAATGTTTGGATGCAGCTGATGCAGTAGTGGGTCACAAGCCTCAATTGCTTTGGAGTACTGCGGCAGTAACTGCCGTTGCCGTAGCCTTGTCGGCAAGTCCAAACATCCCCAAAGAACCTGCCAAAGCACAGCCAGTTATCTTGGACGCAAATAAACCTATTGAACCAGCAGACGTACGTCCTGTTCGAGCCGAAGCCCGATACGTCGTATCCAGTCCCGTACCGTTGCGTACTGTTGCGCTTGATCTCAATGTGCCAATAAGTGAACTGCAGAGCGCTAATCCTGGCTTAACCAACAAAACGGCATTGCCGGCTGGGACTATTGTTAACACAACTGTTGAATCCACTCGAGTAGCATTGCCGGAACCAGTTTCTGTTGCCGACTTGGCTGCACAGTACGGGGTGAGCGAAGACGCCATCGCTGCCGTCAATGAAGTAGATGAGCAGGGCATAATCGGCAATGCAGTCAACGTGCCAGGGCTTGAAGTCATACCGGTGAGTGATCAGCCAATTGATCTTGAAGCTGTGGCACTGCATTTAGGACTCAGTGATGTAGGAGCCAAGGAATTACGTCGGGTAAACGCTGCCGCACCGGATGGCCAATTGATCGTGCCTCGGTATCAGAGTATTACGGACAAGCTGGTTGATACTTCGCAGATTGCCGCAGTAGCAACGGGTGAAGTTGCGCCAACCCCACTATCGACAACTGTTTCGAATTCCGATCAAACAGTTGCATCAAGTGGCATCTCTGATGATGTAACACATCAGGAGCCTGCAGTCGAAACTGCAACCACCCAACCTGACCTAGTCGCACCAACCACCACCGTAGCAGACGAATCAACGGGTACACCTCCAGCTACTGCACCCGTCCCAGAAGTGAATCCACAGCCAGCCATGGTTGAGCGACCAGCTACGCCAGAAGAAAAATTTGCTGCTGATATTGAAGCAGTCCGTCAAGCTCTGGATACTGCATGGAGGACGGGCGACATGGGGCCACTCAATCACGTAGTGCACTACTCTCCAATCTTTAAGGGATATCAGTTAAGTTCTGCTCAACAAGAAGATGGTTTGCGTAGTCTGCCGCCGGCAAATTTATTGAATATCCCTGGATTACTCTATGAGGTTTCAACCAATACGCCCGCCAATGAGCGTATTGCTAACAGCTACGCTATATCTGGCATTTTGTTTGCAGCCTATTCGCTGCGCCAAGAAATTATGGCAAACCCAATGTGGACTTCACAGTATGCTAATGCTTGTATAAAAGTGGGCGACCTCACGGCCAAAGACGGACACAAAACACATAATGCTGGGACTGATGTTGATATGAATTCGGTCATGCAATGTGACATTGTTAGTGGCCATGCGACAGCCGATGGCCCGGTTGCCTGGGTTAACCGCTCTGGTCCAATAAGCTTTAAAGTTGCCAACCCAGCTTACAATGCCGAGCTCGATAAGCGTTTACTATTGCACATGACATCTTTGCAGGTGAATGGCGAAAAAGTCGTGTCGGGCATTCTATACAACGGTCCAAATATTGCAATTAATGGTGTACGACCATTTCCAAATCATGGTGATCACCAGCATTATGATTTTGCCGGTCCGCGAGATGGCAGTTTTGAATCTCATGCCCAAGGTGGAGGACGCCCAGAACAGCATCTGGATGATTTATACCAAATGTTATGGCTGAGCTATGCCGCCGGCCAAGGTGTACCAGGTATTTCGCAAACACTCATGATACGTGTACCGGCTACGAGCGTTACACCAGCATCGGTACCAGTAGTGAGCGTAGAGGCGCCGAGCATACCAAATCCCGAGCAGCCAGTCGCTACCGCACTAGAAGTAGCGCCTGTCGTTGAGTCAAACCCTGCAAAAGTGCCTGAAGGGGCTCCAGACGATGGTCCAACTCCGGCAGAAGAATATGATTTTGTCTTTGCATTGTTGCTCAACGAGATTGCATCAGGCGAAGCCAAAGTTGATGAGTGGAATGCCATAAACCACGGAAGTTCAGGTGATGCGCATGGAAATTATACACTTCGAGATGGCCGAAAGGTTTCAGATTTGACACTCGCCGAAGTTATGTGGCGACAAAACCTCCCCAAAGGAAACCCTGATTATTTGTTTGCCGTTGGTAGATATCAGATTATTCCAAAAACTATGCGTTCTTTGGTTAGCAGCCTCAACATCGACGTGAACCAACAATTTTCACCTGAACTGCAGAATTTGTTAGCAGCTGGACTAATTTTCGAAAAACGACCAAATGTTGCTGACTTTATTAAGGGCGATGATTCCAAAATGTATCTCGCTGTTGAAGACCTGTGCCGCGAGTGGGCATCGGTGCCATGTAATGACGGGACTGGTCACTATGATGGTGATTCTGCAGGCAATGGAGCGAGCGGTGGTCGCGAACGAGTCCGGCAAATAAGGCAGTTGCTTGAAGCAACTAGAGAAAAATATAACGCCGCGTTGGCCTACATGTTGCGTACAGCCGCCGGCCAAGAAGGAGTTAAGTAATGAGTAGTGAACAATCCCATATAGAAAAGAATATCCCACCACGACCAAGCAAACGACCGGTTGAAAAATTTGCAAAGAGACTAGGATTGAAAAGCAAAGCTATATTGGCAGCAGGAATTTTGCTGACCGGTGCAGCGGCGGCTGATTACCTCGACATTATCGATCTGCCGGGTATTCCTGAAATGAGTATTAATCCTGGTCAAGCACCAGGCAAGACGACGCTAGAAGGGATCGATGTTGATAAGTTCCGGGCAAGCAGTACCGACGCCCTGGGTGAAGCAACGGTAAAAGTCGATCGAGTTAAGCAGGTACTTATCGATAAGCCAGAACCAGGCAACACAAAGTTAACACCGCACGAAACACGTGTCTATAATAATGGTCGCTATACAGCACAATGGGTGGTAGCTGGTGTTTGGAAACCAGAGCTGCAGAAAAATGGAGACCTACTCGTTACACTACCAGCCGCTGAAGGTAAACGTATCATTACCGAAGTTGATCCAATCTATAACGATGATGCTAGCGATATTGCATTTGGTCAGTGGGTTGGTAGTTTGGGCGGGGCAAGTACGAGCGACGATATTGCCTATAGCAATACACGAGAGGCGTTAACGAAGTGGGTAAAAAATCCTAAGCAGAGCGGTTCATTCCATAAAGCTGTATCGTGCGTCGCACTGGCCGGCGCAGCCGGCAAGGCCGAGGCATTTGCTCTTAGTACACCGGTTAATATCGAAAAATTTACACCGGCTCGAGCACCAGTTGAGTCACCAAAAGATGGTTTGCCAACTATTCGGTTCCAAATCCCTGATCCGTCTAACAAAGATAAAATGCTCACCATGGAAAGTTGTCTGACGACCTTGGATGGCATGAACTACAATCCAAAGACCATGGCTACTAGCGATGATAGCGCAACAGGTTTAGCTACGCACCACATCAAGCAACTGGTATTACCAGAGCATATTCAAAACTAAAGCGCTATAATACCAGCTGTGAACGATAAACTTGCAGCTAAATTAAAAACATTACCCAAAGATCCAGGCGTCTATTTTCATAAAGACGCCGCGGGTCAGATTATCTATGTCGGCAAAGCTGCGG
>CAYXHO010000004.1:22966-23782 GCA_964465215.1 uncultured Candidatus Saccharibacteria bacterium
TTCGACAGTATTTTCAGAAATCACGAAACCGAGATCCCAAAACTGATCTACTTGTGAGCGAAATCGTCGACACCGACTGGCAAGTGGTCGACAGTGAATTCGACGCCCTTTTTCTAGAAGCCGAAATGATTCGTCGTTATATGCCGCGCTACAATATTTTGCTACGAGATGATAAAAGTCAGACGTTTGTGCGTATAAACTTTAAAGATAAGTACCCGACCGTTACAACGACTCGTCGCCCACTTGACGATGGCGCTACCTATTATGGCCCATTTCTAAGTACAATTGCCGTACGACGAGCGCTTAAATATTTACGAAAAATCTTTCCATATTCAACGCATACTACATTACCAAGTCGAGCGTGTTTGCTCGTGCACCTGCACCTTTGCCCGGGACCGGAAACGGGTGAACTCGACGAAAAGGTGTACAAAACGAACCTCAAGCAATTGGTACGCGTACTTCAGGGGCAGAAGGGCTCGATTATTCGAGAACTCGAAAAAGAAATGAAGAATGCATCGAAGGCAGCTAACTTTGAATACGCCGCCAAGCTGCGCGATCAAATGACAGCGCTGCATGATTTAGATCGTCGGGTGTTGTTTAGTGACAAAGAATTTATGGATCTTTCTAAGGACCATGCTCTCATTGAGCTTACTCAGTTACTTGACTTGACTAAACCGCCACGCCGCATAGAGGGTTATGACATAAGTCATATGAGTGGAACTGACGTGGTAGCCAGTATGGTGGTCTTTACTAACGGCGTAGCCGACAAGGCAAATTACCGAAAGTTTAAACAACGCAAGCAGACCAATGACGACA
>CAYXHO010000005.1:0-18554 GCA_964465215.1 uncultured Candidatus Saccharibacteria bacterium
TCACAGCACCAATTGCTTCTTGCCGGGCCTGCAAATCAGCGACATTCATGGCCAGGTATCAAGAATAACAGTGCAGGTTGGAAATAAGCAGCAAGAATTTACTATTTTACCGCTGTACCACCCAGCCGCTGCACTATATAACGGTGGTTTACGTGCAACGCTGAAAGCAGATTTTCAGCAAGTGCCAGCCATCATTAATCAGAACAAATAATTAATCTTATATATAGATTTTCAAAAGGAGAACTATGAATCCAGAAGATAAACCAAAACCAAACAATGGCCGTCGACCACAAGGTCAAAACGGCCAGAACAACCAAAATGGCCATGGTGGCCGAACTCGCCCAGCGAACCAGCCAGCAAACGGCCAGAATCGGCCTAAACCCGCACCACGTGGTGCAAATGGCCAAAATCAAAATCGTGCCACGCAGGGACCACGTACCAACAAATCACCATTAACGCCTCCTGGCAAAAATGCCTCTCGGGGGGCAGCCATTCGCGCACAGCGCCGTAACCAGGATGACGCCCATAAGGCTATTAGTCAGTATCTGGGTGCGCCCGCACCAGCTAAACGCCGTGCCAATGTCATTACCGATAACTTTGATAAACTCAAGATTACATTCTTGGGTGGACAAGACGGTATTGGTGAAAAAAACATGCAAGTTTTCGAATGGCAGAATGACGCCATCATCGTGGACTGCGGTAATAACCTCGGACTTGATTTGCCGGGTGTAAACTACTCTATCGCCGACACAACCTACCTTGAGGGTATTAAACACAAAATTCGCGCCTATATTATTAGTCACGGACACCTCGACCACCTTGGTGGTTTGAAGCACATTGTGCCTAAATTCCCAGCTCCAATATATGGCTCACGCTTTACTCTTGGCATTGTCGAAAAATCATTTGAAGACATTGCTGCCGAGACGGGTATTGAATATACACCGCAACTTATGGTCATGAACATGGATAACCATGAGCGACTCAAGATCGGTGCTTTCACCATCGAGTTGGTGCGTATTACACACTCGGTGCCAGAAAGTAGCAGTATTGTTATCGATACGCCAATTGGCCGAGTTATTAATACTGGTGACTGGCGTCTAGACCCTGAACCACTCGACGAAAAACCAAGTGATGTTGCTCGTCTTAAGCAACTTGGCGATGAAGGCGTACTACTTCTTATGAGCGACAGTACCAACGCCAATGCGCCCGGTCGCACTCCAACCGAGAGTACTTTGCAAGAAAGTTTTCATGATGTGATCGGCCAAGCCGAGGGAAGAGTCTTTGTGGCTATTTTCTCGAGTAATATGAACCGTGTACAGATGATCGTCAACGCTGCGGTGGCCGCCGGTCGCCGCGTGGCGCTGGATGGTCGTAGCATGATGAGCTATGCCGAGATCGCCGTGCGCCAGGGACTACTCAAGATTCCTAAGGGTACCGTGTTGGCAATGCGTGAAATGCCCAATATTCCGGCTGATCAGGTGCTTGTCATTTGTACCGGTGGACAGGGTGAGCCAAATGCTGCCTTGCAACGTATGGCCGAAGGCTCGCACAAGCATATCAAGCTTGTTCCTGGTGATACGGTGGTTGTGAGCTCTACTCCTATTCCGGGTAACGAAGTGCGTTACCAAGAAATCGGCGATGAGTTAGCCGCTAAGGGTGTACATTTATTCCGTCACCCAACCCACGAAGTAGACGGCTGTGGACCACTCCACGTTTCAGGTCACGCCAAGCGTGATGAATACCGAGAGTTACTCCACATTGTGCGGCCAAAATTCTTCCAGCCTATCTACGCTGGTATGCTCAACCGTAAATATTTCCAAGAAATCGCCATCGAAGAAGGCTGGAAACGCGATGATGTGATCATGGCCAATAACGGCGACAGCATCCTACTGTCTGAAGATGCCTGGGAGATGGGTCCGGTAGAGCCAAGCGGTAGCGTGTTGGTTGATCAATCTGGCTCAGTGGTCAGTGGCATTGTGGTCAAAGACCGCATTATGCTCAGCGAAGAAGGCTTGGTGGCCACAATTTTGACCATCGACAAGCGTACTGGTCAGCTGATGACCAGCCCCGACATCATTAGTCGTGGCTTCATCTACATGCGCGATAACGAAGAGCTCATGAACAACTTGCGCAACGAGCTACGTCGAGCCGTCGCCCAGCGCTTTAAGCGTATTGACCTCGACCGTTTCAAGGCCGAGCTTAAAGATCATGTCACGCATTTGCTATACGAACACACGCAGCGTAGCCCGATTGTTATTCCAGTGGTCAATGTGGTGTCTGGTGGCAAACAAGGCGAGTCAAAGAATGGTAACGGTAAGAACGCTAAACAAGGGCAGGCTGAAAAGACAGCACCAGCTCCACTGACTCCTGAACAAGAAGCCGAAGCTATGCAAAAGCGTTTCCAAGAAATGCGAGCTAAGCTGCTTGGCCACGACGCCCTGACCGAGTAGTTGACGAACGTTGTATTTTTTGCTATAGTATAGTTATTACCATAAGCGTAAAACTGATACAATAAACAAACATGGCCAAAAGAAAAAAATACACCCGCAGAAAACCCGAACCAAAAGAGCGTTCATCGTTCTGGCCACTAGCAGGTGCCATTGGCCTATTATTGTTAGCTATATTTATGCTGATCGGTGGCTTTGGCACCGGTGGACCATTACCAATAAACATATTCAAGGGTACCTATTGGGCGCTTGGTTGGGCAGCTTACCTCACGCCCATCGCCTTGGTGTATTTTGGGGTACATAAATTCAATAGTGAAGACCATCAGATCCCTCTCGGCAAACTCATTAGCATGCTCAGCGGTTTGACACTGTCGGCCAGCTTCTTACATGTACTTTCAGCCTCCAAAGATGAATTTGGCGAGATTATCGGCGGTCATGGTGGCCAGATCGGTCAACTTATCGGTGGAGCCGTACTGAATGCTATCGATGTCGTACCAGCTGCACTCATGTTTTTTGTTTTTGCATTGCTGGCATATTTCTTTGCATTTGGTATTTCGCCCAAGGTGTTACTTGGTCTTATTGATATGGTGCGCCCAGCTAAGAGCGACGATACCGACCTGAGCACATTAAAAGCCAAGGCAGGTGAGGGCTTTAAGATGAACGAAGGAGTCCCAGTAGAACATCACCGCGGCGCACCGGCAGCTCGTTTTGCCAGTATGCGTAATACTGCTGAAAAATTAGCCCCTACCGAAGTACACAGCGCCCTGACGCTCGCCAGTGATCCAGATTGGAAGCTGCCGAGCACGGCACTACTTAGTCATAAACAAGATCGCGCTGACGCCGGTGACGTTGAAGGCAATGCCCAGGCAATTTCCGAAACATTTGAGACGTTTGGTATCAATGTCGAGATGGAAGGCGCCAACATTGGTCCTAGTGTCACACAGTACACCCTCAAACCGCCAGCTGGAACAAAACTCACCAAGATTACCGCGCTAGAAAACAATATTGCGCTTGATTTAGCGGCAACCAGCATCCGTATTGAGGCACCAATTCCCGGTAAGAAATTGGTTGGTATAGCAGTGCCAAACATCAAGCCAGCTACAGTGCGCATGAGCGGTATTCTAGAGTCTAAAGAGTGGCAAGAACATGCTGCAGCTCCGCTCGCATTTGCTATAGGGCGCGATATTGCCGGCAAACCAATTATTAACGACTTGGCAAAAATGCCGCATCTTTTGGTTGCCGGTCAAACAGGCTCAGGTAAGTCGGTTATGATCAATACTATTTTGACCAGCTTGCTGTATAAGAACGGTCCTTCCGACCTCAAGCTTATTTTGGTTGACCCAAAGCAAGTAGAAATGAAGCCGTATGAAGACATTCCACACCTATTGACTCCAGTGATTGTTGAGCCAGAGAAGTGCATTAGTGCACTCAAATGGACAGTTGCCGAGATGGAGCGCCGCTATACAGCACTGAGTGAAATCCGTGTTCGCAATATTGTTGAATACAATAACAAGAAAAAAGAAGAGGGCATGCCGTATATCGTAGTGGTTATCGATGAGTTAGCCGACCTGATGATGATGGCTGCTCGAGACGTCGAAGCCCTGATTGTGCGCATTGCCCAGAAGGCACGGGCGGTCGGTATTCACCTGGTACTAGCCACCCAGCGACCATCGGTTGATGTCATCACCGGCTTGATCAAGGCCAACGTACCAGCTCGTATTGCCTTTACAACGGCTAGTCAGATTGACTCTCGAACCATCATCGACCAGATTGGTGCCGAAAAACTACTTGGCAAAGGTGACATGTTGCTGCTCACGGCCAGCATGCCGAAGCCGATGCGTATCCAGGGTGCCTTTATTGATGATGATGAAACCAACAAGGTCAACGATTTCATCCGTGAACAGCGACCACCATCTTATGACGACGAAGTTGTCAGCCAGCCAGTCCAGCTCAATGGTAAGGGCGGCATAGTTGCCGGCAACGACGGCATGGATGCAGCCGATGAACCGGTTTTCCGTCAGGCAGTGGAAGTGGTTGTTCAGGCAGGCAAAGCCAGCACCAGCTTATTGCAGCGCAAGCTGCGCATCGGCTACGGCAAAGCAGCTCGCATGATCGAAAGTATGGAAGAACAGGGCATCGTTGGCCCTCCAGATGGTTCACGCCCACGTGAGGTGCTTATTAGTAGTCTCGACCAGGTCTTTGGTGGTGGTAACCCAGCGCCTGCTGGTCCAGCTGCGCCTGAAGGCGATGTCTACGACGATATGCCCGACGAGTAGTCGTAACTTTATGAACGCAATTTCAGCCAAACTTGACCCATTTATAAATTGACTATTAACTAAAATAGTTGTATTGTATTTTAATGAAAAGAATAAATCGTAACCACGATTATTTGTTAAATATCGAACGAAGCCCAGATCAATGTACGCCTTTTTCTTTAGTACCTACAGAACATAGGCTCGCTCCCGAAACTGCAAGAGCATACTATTTATACGCTCGTGATAGAATTTACATTCCAAAAAACAAACGCTGGGACGGAGCTATTCCATTAGGTGCACATGCTTTACTTACGGTTATCGCACTGCGTCCAAGTGAGTACGGAGAAGATGGGAGAAGAATTTTGGAGCCTACCGAACAACTTGCTGATCGCTTGGACCAAGGATTGATTGATATATCGGAAGCCGGAATTTATCCCATTAGGCCCGACGTAGAAGATCACTATAGATCATTCAGGGATGCATTAGTAAGAGAATCACAGAAACTTCACCTTAAGCAGATTTTTCCTCAGCTAAGTAAAAATGAAGCTTAGTCTTGTTTATTTTTCCTGTTTTAGGTATAATTACCCCTGTTATTAACTTTCGGTCTACATCCCCTCAAGTGAATGTAGGCTTTAACCAGAGAAAGGAAGCAGATGAATCAATACGAAATTGCGGTATTGTATCACCCCGACCTTGAGGTTGACCTGAGTGTCGCCGAAGCCAAGGTTGAAAAAATTGTCACCGATAACGGTGGTAAGGTGGTTGCTAAAGACAACTGGGGCAAGCGCAAGCTGGCGTATCCAATTGCCAAGCAGGAGCATGCTGTTTACGTGTTTTATACCGTAGAACTTCCAGGCGCAAGTGTTGCCAAGGTAGAATCAGTGCTCAACATTACTGACGAAGTTATTCGTTTTCTGATCACTCGCCCAGATCTTAAAGCTATCGCTAAAGCAGAAGCTGCCAAGGCTGAAAAAGCTGCTAAGGCTGCCGAGCGTGGTGATCAACCAGACGACGAAAAAGAAGAAGAATAAATCCGCTGCTGCTTGACGCGCCTGGCGCGGGGCAGTAGTGTGGATGTACAACAACATAACAGGACATAGTTCCTACAAGGAGGGTAGCCTTATGGCACGATCATTTAACCAAGTAATTCTCATGGGTAATCTCACACGAGACCCAGAACTTCGACAAATCCCTAGCGGACAGTCGGTTTGTACCTTTAGCTTAGCGCTTAACCGCAGCTACAAAGGTGCAGATGGTGAATGGCAAGAAGCTACCGACTACATCGATGTGGTAGCCTGGGGCCCCTTGGGCGAGCGCGTAGCGCAATACGTCACTAAAGGCCGTCCAGTACTGGTCAATGGCCGCTTACAAAGTCGTTCTTGGGAACAAGACGGCCAAAAGCGCAGCAAGGTAGAAGTAAACGCTCAGGACGTAACATTCCTCGGCGGACGTGGTGAAGGCGAAGGTGGTAGCTCAGATTACAGCGCCCCAGCAGCCGCACCAAAAAAGACAACAAAGAAAGCAGCGGATGTTCAGGTTGAAGACCTCGGCGACGAGCCAATCAACCTCGATGACATTCCATTTTAGCCCTCGCATGCTCGGTTCATGAGAGGGGCTAGCCCCTCTCATCGCGCCGCGCAGGTGAATGAATCACCTGCGCGGGCTGCTCACCCCAAACCAACCTAAGAAAGGAAATAATTATGGCAAAGATTTTTAAGAATCGAACCGACGTAGCTTTTTTTGACTACAAAGATTTTAAGACACTGCAACGATACGTAAACGTATATGGGCAGATCGAAACACGCAAGAAGACTGGTTTGACCGAAAGTCAGCAGCGTCACTTGAGCGTTGCTATCAAGCGTGCTCGCCATCTTGCGCTACTTCCATTCGTCGCTAATAACTAAGGCAAAAACTAATGGCACTGAGTATTACCGACCTAAAGAAGGGCACTGTGTTTCAGCTCGACGGTACACCATACCGCGTGGTGGAGTATTCCCAAAAAGTAATGGGCCGAGGCGGTTCCATTGTGAACGTGCGCATTAAAAGTCTCATCGATGGCAGCGTACTTTCCAAGACGTTTAAAGGTAATGAACAAATTGATTACGCTGATGTCAGCAATCAAAATGTCCAATACTTGTACAACGACGGAGCAACCTATTACTTCATGAACGAAGAGACCTTCGAGCAATTCGAAGTGGCTGCCGACATTTTGGGTGATCAAACGAGTTACCTAAAAGAAGGCGACCGGGCACAGGCACAGTTATTTGATGACCGAGTCATAAATATTGAGCTTCCAAAAAACGTGCCCCTGAAAGTCGTCTACACCGAAGATGTCGTAAAGGGTGACACTACAAGTAGTGTACTGAAAGATGCTGAACTGGAAACCGGTGTAACCGTTAAAGTTCCAGCGTTCATTAAACAGGGCGACGTTATTAGTGTCGATACGGCCACAGGAGCCTATCGTGAGCGCGTCAAAGACTGAACAGCCTCAACGATTAATCATAGCCCATCTTCAGGGTGAGTATGAGGCTGGCGATCGCTTCAGCGATTGGCCTTTGCATATTACGCTTGTACCTTGGTTTATGGGTAAGCCAGGCTGGGCAACTGAACTTTTTAGACGCGTATCGGCAGACTTCCAAGCGTGTTCGGTGGAACTTGGTCAGCGAAGTCTGGGAAATATTGAAATGTATGGACCAGACGCTGATGTCCCCGTACGAAGCATTCAAGAGTCAACGGCTTTGGGCGTGGTGCATGGCATGTTATTGCCGCATTTTCATCCATTTCTGGCTGATACGACATATGTCGGATCTAGATATA
Organism: uncultured Candidatus Saccharibacteria bacterium; assembly: GCA_964465215.1. Taxonomy (GTDB): domain Bacteria; phylum Patescibacteriota; class Saccharimonadia; order Saccharimonadales; family AWTP1-31; genus CAYXHO01. The sequence goes on from CAYXHO010000005.1 coordinate 7,520, forward strand.
ATCCTCATATGTCTATCCATGAAAATCCAGATCCAGGTGAAGGGCGTATAATCCACGTTGGCTCATTGAGTCTCATGCAGCATCTTGGCGACAAAGGCGATCGTCAAAAACTAATTTTGGCTACGACGAGGTTGGGCGATGTCTAAAACAAGACTTGATCAAGCGCTGGTTCTTGCCGGACTGGTAGCTACGCGGTCACAAGCCGAAAGTCTGATACGACTGGGTAAAGTAACGGTTAATGGTAAAGTTATTCAAAAAACAGGGCATGCTGTCTCTGCTCATGATGAACTCGTCGTAACTGCCAGTGAACAATATGTTTCTCGGGCAGGACTCAAGCTAGCCTCAGTGGCCGAAAAGCTACACCTCGATTTTCGAGGCGCAGTTGTGCTTGACGTCGGTTCATCCACTGGAGGTTTTACCGACTATTCGCTCCAACATGGAGCCAGCAAGGTGCTAGCTGTTGAGGTGGGTACGAACCAGCTCCATCCATCGTTGCACGGGAATCCGCTCATCGAACTACATGAGCAAACCGACATACGCAATTTTAAAACCGATCAACACATCGACATTGTGGTGGCAGATGTATCTTTTATAAGCCTGCGAGAAATATTACCGGCGGTCGCTCAACTTTGTAGTAGTAAAACTGTCATTGCCGCTATGGTGAAACCGCAGTTTGAAGCTGGCCAGAGTAACCTCAAACACAAAGGCGTGATCAAAAACGAATCGGTGCGTCGAGATATACTCAAAGACTTTGAACAATGGGTCAAACAACACTTCGTTATTATTGATAAAGCTGACTCCGAAGTAGCTGGCGCCAAGGGTAACCGCGAACGTTTTTATCTTTTAAAAAAGAGCTGAACTTCTTTGACAAAGAAGTCTACCAAACGTAAGCTTGATAGAGTGAATCAGCAAAAATTAAGGTGGAATTGGTTAGACATACAAGATATGTTGCAAACTATTAAAGATAAGGCAGCTCAGGTTCGCACTCGGGTACAGCAACATCCGGTGCATCTGCAAGTTAGGCATTTACACGCCAATCTGCCAGTACGCTGGCAGCGTCGATTAAAGATTGCCGGATTGGCTTTATCGGGCATTATAGTTGTGCAGCTGATCTATCCTTCAAGTCTGGCACTACCCAATACTTCTGTAGCCGGACAATTCTATGGTTTACGTTCCAGGGGTAGTATAGAGAAAAGCTTAGGCAAAAAGGATACGGATAGTTCGGTCACTGTAACCATTGGAAAAGATACATTTAAGACTATCACTAAAGACATGGGCATTGCGATCGATGCCCAAAAAACACTGCAACCGGTTTTGCGATATCGCTGGTATCAGCGACTAATTCCTTTGAGCATTCTATCGCGGCGAACGACTCCAGATTACGCAGTTCGCTCAACCAATTCGACCAAGACCAAGGCATTTATTGCGTCGCTTTCAAAGTTTGATATTGCACCAACAAATGCAGCTGTCACTATGGAAGGTCAGCAACCGGTAGTTCGAGCGGCAAAAAATGGCATGAGTTACAGTACGCTCAATCAGCAAAAATTTGTAGAAAATACTCGTCTATCACCCAAGATGGTTGTAACGATTAAGGGGCAAGTCACGAATCCAAAAGTGGCAACCAGTGCCGCTAATGATGTTGTGAGGCTAATCAATAAACAACTAAGTACACAGTTTACGGTGTCGGTTGAAAGTCAGGTAGAAACCGTAACGCCCACCGTGTTAGCTTCCTGGATTACGACTACTCCCGATGAGGCAAAAGGGAAGCTTGCGATAGCGTATGACACAGAAAAAATTAAAGCCTACTTGCAGCCTTTTGCTGAAAAGGTGTATGTAGCGGGTGTAGCTAAGAAGGTTTCGACAGTGGATGGCGAAGTGGTGAGTGAAGTTGGTGGATCACCCGGTAAGGCTATGAAGTTGGATGCTAGCATCGAGGCGATCAAAAAGTCTCTGACTGAAAGTCAGGGTTCGGCTAAAACTATCGTGCAGACTGTTACGCCAGTATCAGTTGTTTCCGCCACCTACACTCGAACATCCAAGGGCTTGCAGGCTCTGATTAACGACTGGGTAAAGAACCACAAAGGGAGCTTCAATATCGCACTCAAGAGTGCCAATGGAGACATTGTTGCAGCATATGATTCGAATAAAAAAGTGTACCCGGCTAGTATTTATAAATTGTATGTAGCCGATGCGGCTTATACAAAGGCTGCTCAAGGCCAGCTAGACTTAAATGCCGCAACATCGACCGGCCAGACCGTGAATCAATGTATCGACCTCATGATTGTCCGTTCAGATAACACCTGTGCCTATGCGGTAGGCGATATGATTGGTTGGGACGCTAACAACGGTTTACTGGCTAGTCAGGGCTTTGGTTCCACAACACTCAAAAAGCAATCTTGGATGACCACCGCCAATGACACCGTTAATTACTTGCTTAAACTGAACAATGGATCGCTCATCAACAGTGAATACAGTGCTAGTTTACTGTCTATGATGCAACGTCAGATCTACCGTGCTGGCATCCCCGCTGGGTCGGCTGGAGGTGTAGCCGACAAGGTCGGTTTTATCGATGCTTACAATCATGATGCTGGAATTGTCTATCATCCAAACGGTACGTACGCGCTGGTCATCATGACGTCCGGTTCTAGCTTTTCACAAATTGCCGATCTGGCTCGCCAGATTTCAAGTGTCATGAAGCAGTAATCTTGGTATAGTTAACTATATGTATTTTACCGACCGGGTGCAGGCAGGGCGGTTGCTGGCCAAGGAACTCATAAGCTACAAGGGCAAGAAGTGCACGCTTGTCGCGTTATCTGATGGCGCAGTAGTAGTAGCGGCGCAAATCGCCACTTCCATCCAAGCTCCCATTACCATGCTGATCGCCTCACCAATAAATGCCCCCGGTGAGCCCGAACCGGTGGCAAGCATCGGACATACCGGTATATATAGTACAAACAGTGGGTACACAACCGGCCAGCACGAAGAGTTCAATATGGAATATCGTCATGTATTTGAACAGCAAAAGCTCGATCGCCTCAGCGAGATGCATCGTCTGCTGGGACGCAACGAAATTATACGTAAAGACTTATTGAGGGGCAGAATAGTCATTTTAGTCTCCGACGGTATGGGCGACGTCACCACAATAGATGCAGCCGTACTATTTCTCAAATCGATTCGTGTTAAAAAGCTGATCATCGTGACACCGCTCGCCACCATTGGTGTGGTCGACCGCATGCATATCTTGGGAGATGAGATCGTCTGCCTGAGCCCCTTAAGTAACTTTATGGGTGTCGATCACTATTATGAGCACAATCAGCTGCCCGACCATCAAACCATTATCGGTACCGTACAAGACGTAGTGCGACGCTGGAAGCGCTAGGTATTAAAGCGGAATTCAACCACGTCGTCAGGCTGCATAACGTAGGTTTTGCCTTCGGTACGAACATTACCGGCTGCTTTGGCGGCTTGTTCTGATCCAGCGGCAATCAGGTCGTTGTAGTCAATCACTTGGGCTGCGATAAAGCCGCGTTCAAAATCACCGTGAATCACTCCGGCAGCTTGTGGCGCAGTAGCCCCTTGGGGGATAGTCCAGGCGCGCACTTCTTTTTCGCCAGCAGTCAGATAACTTTGTAATCCAAGGGTGGCATAGGCAGCGTGAATTAACTGAACTAAACCTGATTCATGTTGGCCATAGCTTTCTAGGAGTTCTTGTCGGTCAGTTTCGTCTAGTCCGCGCAGTTCACTTTCTAGTTTGGCGCACAAAAACAGGCATTGAGCAGGAGCCACAAGCTGGCTCAAAGTTGCCTTGCGAGCATCGTCCAGTAGGGTAGCTTCGTCAACGTTGAAGACATAAATAACTGGTTTGGCGGTAATAAGCTGCAAGTCAGCCACCAGCTCCAAATCTATATCCAGCTGGGTAGCAAGTTTGCCGTCGTTGAGGCCGGCCAAGAGTTTTTGGTACGTGTCTACAGCCGACTTCAGCTTGGGGTTGGCTCGCGCTTCTTTTTCCATTTTAGGCAGTCGCTTTTCGACGGTTTGTAAGTCCGCCAAGATAAGCTCAGTATTAATTACTTCCATGTCTTTGGCCGGATCATGGGCATCGTCTACATGCTGGATATTACTGTCTTCAAATGCTCGCACTACGTGCACGATAGTGTTAGTGCTACGAATATGAGCAAGGAATTGGTTGCCCAATCCTTCACCCTTGCTAGCACCAGCAACCAGACCGGCAATGTCTACAAAGGTTACGGTAGCAGGCACCATCTTCTGAGTTTTGTACAACTCACCAAGTCGCTGCAGCCGCACATCCGGCACTGGAACAATACCGGTGTTGGGTTCAATAGTGGCAAATGGATAATTAGCCGCCAATACTTCAGCGTCCGTTAGGGCATTAAACAAGGTTGACTTACCAACATTGGGCAGCCCCACAATTCCTATTGAAAGTGAACTCATTATCTATATTATAACAGAGGTAGCGTCAATTGCATACGCCGGTATGCTACACTGAAGTCAACTGGGTGGGAAATAAAAAGTAAGATAATTGGGGGTTACAATGGCAGGCGAATACGACGGAACTTTGTTCAATTATAGAGGGCTCGACGATTTTAAAGTTTTAGCATCTACTGCAGCCGCCGAAACAGCAGGCAATATGGCGATTCATGGACTGATTGAGGAGTCCGCTAGCAGAGGAGAATCAGCGCAAGTATGGATCGACCGAGGTGTGTATATGGCCGGCCTTACAGAGGGATTGGGCTCTAAGAATTTAGTTGCTGACGCCGTTGATGCTGCCAATCCAGATGCTCCCTCGCATTATAGAAATATTGCCCAATGTAGTATGGCGATGATCGTGAATGATCTGGCTGCGGTTGGTGCTCGACCTGAAGTCTTTTGGATGCATATGGCTGTCGGGGATGATTCGTGGTTCGCTAATGAGCGACGGGCACGCGCGCTCGTTGAGGGCACGCGAGATGTTTGCAACGAATTACAAATGACTTGGCTGGGCGGTGAGACACCTGGTTTGCGGGGAATGGTATATCCTGAGGCTGCTATTATTTCTGGCAATGTTGTTGGTCGCATTGGTCCAGAAGAACGCTATATTCGGGGGACCGGTGTTGAGGCAGGCGATCGAATTGTTATGCTTCCTAGTAGCGGCATTCATGCCAACGGACTAACTGACGCTCGAGGACTTGCTGAACGACTACCAGACGGGTATGACACCCTCTTGTCAGATGGATCTACATTTGGCGAGACACTCCTAACTCCTACAAATCTGTATGTTAAATTTGTGCAAGAAGCGCTTAATGCCGGCATTAAATTCAAGCGACTAGAGAATATGACTGGCCATGGATGGCGTAAAATTATGCGCGGCACAAGTGAGCTAACATACCGTATGACAGACGTCGCGCCACAAATGCCCATCTTCCAGTTTTTGCAGGAGCAATACGGTGTATCCGACGAAGAAATGTACCGAATCTATAATATGGGGGCTGGTTTTGCCGCCTATGTTAAACCCGAATACGTTGCCGATTTGATTGATGTCGCTGACGGTGTTGGGCTGCCTGGATCCTGGGACGCCGGTGGTGTAGAAGAAGGTCCCAAGCAGGTAATCATCGAACCTCTTAACATCGCACTGGCAGGCACGACCATAGTAGTTCGTTAGTTATCAAGAGGTTAAATTGGTATTATAGATTTGACGATATTGTTGAGACAATGAGGAGTAGTAAATGAGTCCAAAAGATCCACTTGAGCCAACACCTGATCCAAGTGAGCCGCATGTTGACCCTTTAGAACCGCGGATTGATCCCATTGAAATGCACGAGCAACAAATTCGTGACCTTGCAGCAATGCACCGCGATGAACCTTCCGTCGTCAGTCACGAACAGCTATTAGATAGGGCAGATGCAGCGTATGCTGTTGCGCACGATGCTGGACTTATGCGCGACAGACAAGGTGAGGATGAGCCTTTCGTGTGGCCTTCGGTGCGTCGCGAGCAGATATATCAAGAAAGAATTCGTGAAACACCCAGGCCGGCAACCATTCTGACTATGACGGCTCTTTCAGGAGTGTCGCACGCCTACGACCCTAATCAATCAAAGAGAATGCGAACGCTAACTGATCCTCGTGAAGGGTTAAAAGGGCAATCCTATCCCGCGGCAATCCTAGAAGAAGTTAGCGATAACGATCCTCTAGATGGCTCATACACTATGACATGGTTGGGGTGCCGAACTGTTAATGAAGCAGTAGCATACGGCGAAGAAGTTGGTTGGAGTCATAGTAAGCCTGGGCCGGGTGAAGACGATGGTGTGTACACAACTCGAACCTTATTCGACAATCCATATTTCCTCGCGACCAAAAATGGTCGACAAGGTGAAGTCGACCCAGAGTTAGTCGAACAAGAAATATTTAAGTTAATGCGTACATTTAATCTTGACCCAAGTACACAGCAAGCCGAGATGGATCTTGCTCAAGATTTACTATTTGTTGTTGTATCAACCGGAAGACAAGTTGCTGAAGATATGCTTGGGATAGAGTCAGAAGGTAATCGGGCTAAGGCGTATTTAAATCCAAAGACACGTGACAGGCGTTTCAAAGACGCGCATCAAGCCTTACTTCGAGATTTTGATAAAATGGACGCCGCACTTCGAGAAATAGTCCATCATGATTCTGCAAAGGATTTCGCTATTGATGATAAAGAACTGATACGTAAAGCAGCGGTTAAGCTGAGCGATACTCTTCAAGCACGTTATGAGCTCACTGACGTTACTCGTGATGCATTTGAGTTAATATTGGGTAAAACATTACAGTTGGCCGAATTGCGACTTTCAGGCAGGAATAACTTTGTGGACCAAGGTGCATCTGAAGGTGAAAAGAAATGGGACCAGGAGGTTGATAAAACTCTTCATGAGTCTAGAGCGACTTTAGCCGCAGATTATAAAGGACCTTTAGACCGCTATCTTAAAGAAGATTTTTGGATATTATAAAACTGGTAAGATGAGCACAATACAAGAAGCCGACCTGTGACCAAAGTATTAATGGATTTTAGAATATTTATATAAATACCAATGATAATTGTATGACAGAATTCTCCAAACAGCCTGATGAGTTTACTGAGCAGTTCAACGCGGCTATTAGCTCGGTTGAGCGATTTAATCAGGGCTATGAAGATTTGAATAGTGAAACTGGGAGAATGATGGGTATGTTACTGGGTCCCATTGGCCCCGAAGATCGGCAGCCGGCTGTCAGCCGCGAAGAACAGGCAGCTATGGAAAAAGAACTGGTTACCGTGCTGCAAGCTGATGACCTAGAAGCTATGGGTATTAGACTTTTTGATACAGCCAGAAATCAATTTAACCCAAATAGTCCATCGGTTCCCGGAAAATTGATACCAGTTCTGGATGACGGTGAAAAATTTAGCGAAACTATACGTCGATTAAATCCTAAAGACGAGAAACAGAAAAATACAACTGACTATAGTGTTAATAAAATATTAGAAACCACGGCTCGTATAATCTGGGAGGCAAACATGCTTACATTTGCCGATGAGCATGAAGAAAGGGCTGCTCAGTACACCGCCGAGCGTCAAATTGAAATGTTCAGAGATGTGCAGCCGGCGCTAGCGGACAATGGGTTTAGTGAGGTGCAAGCTGCTAAGACACTAGCCAATTATCTTGCAAGGTATGATGAAGGAACGCTTCGCCCGTACCTTAAAGCAAAGTCTTTGTCGCTTATTGAATCTACGAATGGTCCAGCAGAATGGAATATTGATAACACCGGCCAAAGTCTTGCAGATCAGTGGAATAGAGTATTTGATTTCCTAACAGAGTTAAAAAGAACAAACTCGCCTATGTATAGAGAGCTATTTGCAAAAGTTCGTAGAGACTACGATACAATGCGAGAAAAAATACTACAAACAGATAAAAATGCTCACTTTCATTGGGACGTCCGGCAAAAGCTAGACCGAATAGGCGAGCGGTGGAAAATGGACTTTCAAGATGACAACACTTTGTACCTGATGGAACGGGCCGAAATAGATGGATATGAGCCAACGGCATATGACCGCGAGGCTGATACCGAACCTCCAAAACCCGCCCCAAGAGTGTATTCCGATGATGAAAAGTGGTGGAAGGATTAGCTTGTTCGGAGTGTACGGTGACTTGTGTTCGCAGTAAACATAAGTATAATTAACACCAAATGAGTGGTGAAAAGCATACAGTCGACGTCGTCGAGTTTCCCAAACAGCGCTTTAGTCTAAAGGCCAAAATTAAAGCTACTAAATCGAAGGGCCAATATAAAAAAATTCTAAGATTGGTACTTCCTTTAGTTATTATCGGTGCACTCATCTTAGTAGCTAAGTGGCAGTACACTCGTCTTTTTGTGAATAATCAGTGTAATGGCAATAATGACAGCAAGATATATGTCGAAGCACAGCCTTTATTACTGCAAACTAACTCCAAGAAACAACGAGTACTTACAGATAAAGTGTTACGCCAATCCAATAGCAATTCTGACATGAGTTGCGTCTATATATTGGCAGACACGGCGTTTCTTGAAGGAAATACAAAAGATGCCGAAAAGTACGTAGCACGATTAAAAACTTTGGAAGCAAAGGGCGGTAAGTATGTCGATCGCTTTAAGAAATTAACACTTTCTACAGAGATATTAGGCAAAAAATTAGATACCTTGAATGGCTACTCAAAAAACATGAAAGATGATTTTAGTGGAGTAAGTCTATGATTCGTAGCAATAAAAAAATCTTCTTTTTACTAGGTATCCTTGTATTAACGGGCTTTCATATTACATTTTCACCACAAAAAGCACTTGCCGCCCAAGGGCCTGCCGGTATACCTGGGACTGTGCAAACTCGTCTAGCTGACTCATGTGCAACCTCCGGCTATGTTGCTTCTCAGTCTAGTTGGCTATCGACATCCAGTAATACTTTAGTATCAAGTCAATCTATTCCCGCAAATCAAGTAGTTACCTTAAACTTAAAGTGGAATAGGGTGGCAAAAAAATGTCCCGGTAGGAGTTTGGGTAGCTTGTTGGCTACTAATTTTATAGTTCACGCAGTTAGTCCGATAATTCCTTCTCTTTTTCTACAAACTGGAGCTGTGACTTACGCCGGTATGACCGACGCGTTGCCTTATTCTGTGGCCTCAACCGACTTTACTTATACTGTTGGTCCATTTGCGACATCCCAAAATTTAACAATTGGTATTCTCAGTAAGGGGATTAACTGGAACGGTGGTAGTAGTTTTCAGTGTATCCGAAGGGTTGGTACTACAGCACCTGCAGATTCTATACCAGGTAGCTTCGGTGACTTTAACGCTTGTAATGACATCGGTTCGGCGTTGGCAGATTTTTGGGTAGATGTTTATCCTTCGCTACCGGGTCCGGTGCAAACCATTACCAATACGTGTACAGGTATCAAAGTTTCAACCAATGGTATGCGTGTAGATGTCTATAAGAATTCGATCTCTCCTCCTAATGGTTTAGGTAGCATGACTCCTCCAGATCAGGATTTTAATCTAGCAGCAAGAGGAATAAGCCCAGGTCAACTGCTTCAGGTTGCAGCAATTGGAGATGGGGTGAATACGGTTGGCAATAAGGTCGATGCGTTTACGTGGACGCTGCCTTCAAGTTGTGGCTTTACTCTGGTTCCAGTTCCAAATGTACCTCTACTTGAAGACGATGACGAGGATCCAAACAGGGTGAGCTATAGTGGCGCAGTTAACTTAGCTGCAAGTAGTGGTGTTGCATCAGTCCCTGGGGTGGAAGTTGTTACCGATTACTATATTATGAAGAATGGAGTTAAGTTACCTAATCAACCAATTCCTGGTGCTACGCTAGCAAATCAAACAATATCAAATGGATATGCAGTAAACTCTGGACCTGCCGGGCTATCAGGGCTTAAGGCGGGTGATGAGGTATGTTGGACTATAAAGGTAACTCCATCTAGTGGATCGGTAGATTCGGTCGGTAATATTATTATTGCTTCTCCTGCACCTTCGGCAACATCGGCGCCAGCGTGTAAACCAATTGTCGATAAACCTTACCTTAGTTTTTTGGGTGGGGATGTGGCGGTTGGTGGTGATTTTAGTACGGGTGTTGGTACTTGCGTAAATATAGGTGCAGATATCAAAACCTTTAGTAAGTCCGGCGGGCTAGGCTCAGGAGTGGAATTTGCAGCAATGGCATTCGGATCTGGTGTAATATCTAGTTTTGCTACAGCTCAGAATCATGACGCACCGGACAGCTTGGCATTTGCTAATGATAGTGCTACCTTGGGTGCGTTTGGCGGCAAGCATTGCATAAAAGATTATTATGCAGATGCTACTAAACCTTCAGTTATACCTAAAGCGGGTAGTACTATTCTTGTCGATGATCTTACCACGGGTAACTTTAGATATGATGCAGGCGGGGGCACTTATAGTCTACATGGCAATTTGCCGAATGCCGTACGAGCTCGAATATATATAGATGGAAATCTGATCATAGATGGGTCGGTGAATTACGCTAGCACAAGCTGGGGTTCGATTGCCGAAATACCATCGCTTCATGTGTATGTACGGGGTAATATTTACATAAAAAATACTGTTGGAAGTATGGTCGGCATGTATGTAGCACAACCAAGGCCAGCTCCAGCTACCAATACTGGAGAGATTATTACATGTACCGACGGAAGTGGTACCGCTATTGCTGCTGCGAATCTCTTTGACGATTGTGGTTCCCAGCTTAAGGTACGCGGTGCACTCGTGGCAGGTCAAATAAAGTGGTTGCGAACGGCTAATTCTCTTCGCAATGCCGGTGCGGGGGACGCAACGTTTGGTTCCAATCGTGGCGCTGAGGTAGTTGAATTAAGTCCAGAATTTCTGATGGTTGCACCGCCAAACCCTGTGCCAGAACCGGGCAAGGGTTATCAGTACTTCACAACCTTGCCTCCAGTGCTGTAAAAGTGCTAAAAAGTTGCTTGCAGTAACTTCTCGTATGCTATAATCATAAGCAATATGAGCGTACTGAGTGGGGTATCTGAATTCTT
>CAYXHO010000006.1:0-9929 GCA_964465215.1 uncultured Candidatus Saccharibacteria bacterium
GCTGGCTTGGTGCTGGCTCGGCGAGTAATTTTGGGGGAAGGTGTGCTGCTGCTGGTTGTTTGTTTTGCTCCCCTGCTCTGGCGCCGCACTAAACTTAGCTTGTTAAGTATATGTTGCATTGGCCTGTTGCTGGGCTGCTGGCGCGGCTCAGTTTTTATGCGCGCCCTCCTTCCCTATCACCTGCTGGCACGTCAGCCTGTGACCATTCGTGTTCAAGTTTTAAGTGATGGAGTATATGCCGAGCGGAGTCAGTTACGCTTTGATGTAGGCAACATTGCACTTTTAGAACCTCGTGCCCAACACCTAATTGGCTCGTTAGATGTCAGTGGCTTTGGAGTCCGCCAGGTGCAACGTGGCGATACGGTAATGGTGCGAGGTAAACTATATCCGACCCGTGGGTCACGGCAAGCGCGTATCAGCTTTGCCCAAATTCAGCGAGTAGGAAAGGGCGGAAGTGCCTTAGATGCATTGCGGAAGAAGTTCGCTGCGGGGCTACAATCGGCTCTGCCAGAACCAACAGCGTCACTAGCCTTAGGGATTTTGGTTGGTCAGCGGACCACCTTGCCGGATAGCCTCAACAATGACCTGTCGATTACCGGACTGACACACATTGTGGCAGTGAGCGGGTATAACCTGACAGTCATCGTGCAGTTGGTCCGTAGGTTGTTGGAGAAACGATCTAAGTATCAGGCGACTACGGCAACACTGACGCTCATGTTTGGATTTATCTTGCTTACTGGCATGAGCGCATCGGTGGTACGGGCAGGGGTAGTGAGCGGACTCAGCCTATGGGCTTGGTATTATGGTCGAACCTTCAAGCCGCTCCTATTGCTGTTGCTATCCGCCTGTCTGACGGCCGGGTGGTTTCCGCCGTATGTGTGGAGTGATTTGGGTTGGCATTTGTCGTTCTTGGCTTTCGGTGGAATTTTGTTGTTTGCTCCCCTGCTCGTTCGGGCCTGCGGATGGCATCGGGTGCATCCCGTTGTTGGGTTGGTGATCGAAACAGTGGCTGCTCAGCTGATGACTTTGCCGCTCATTCTATATGTATTTGGTCGGCTTTCGGTTATTGCTTTGCTGGCCAACATGTTGATAGTGCCGTTGGTACCGGTAGCTATGTTACTGAGTATGGTCGCCGGATTGGGTGCAATGCTGGCGCCCGCTGTGGCGGGGTGGTGGGCTTGGCCGGCACGGTTGTTGCTAACCTATATGACAGACTTGACGACATTAACTGCTCGTTTGCCTTTTGCCAGTTTGCAGGTGCACTTTTCTGCTTGGCAGATGATAGCGTGCTATTTGTGTTTAATATTGGTCATGGTCGTGTGGTGGCGGAAAGGGCAACAAAATGGTAAAATAACAGATAGAATTATTGACGAGTCAGACGAAAATACCGGCAGAAAGGAAGAACATATGTCAGGACATTCCAAGTGGAGCACCATTAAACGGCAGAAGGGCGCCAAAGATGCAGCTCGCGGTGCGGTATTTACCAAGCTCGGCAACGCCATCGCGATTGCTGCTCGTGCTGGTGCAGATCCAGATATGAACTTTACCCTGCGCTTGGCAATCGACAAAGCCAAGGCAGCCAACATGCCTATGGCAAACATTCAGCGCAGTATCGACCGTGGGTCAGGAAAGTTGGGAGGTGCACAAATTCAGGAAGTACTCTACGAGGGCTATGGCCCGGGCGGCGTAGCCATTTTGGTAGAATGTGCCACTGACAATATTAACCGTACCTACCCAGAAGTTAAGTTGGCCTTCAGTAAAAACGGCGGCAACATCGCCGAAAAAGGAGCCGTGGCTTTTCAGTTTGACCACAAAGGAATGATCCGCGTCAAAGGTAGTGGCGATGAGCTGATGCTTACCGCACTCGATGCTGGTGCCGAAGACATGCAAGAAGAAGGGGACGAAAGTGTAATTTATACTGCTAAACCAGACCTGGCTAAAGTGCGTGATACGCTCAAAGATCAAGGCATTGAGATACTTGAAGCCGAGTTGACCTATGTTCCTAATAACACGGTGGAAGTTACCGATCCTGAAGTCGCTCGCAAACTTATGAAAGTTATGAATGCACTGGAAGATCTGGATGACGTCAGCAACACCCATGTGAACTTCGACATCGCAGATGATATAGTAGTTGCATAACATAACAACTAAGGGGTGGGACTATGGCCGTCAAAAAGTCTGCGGTAAATACTAAATCAAAAAGAGCAACAGTAGCGGCAAGTAGCAACTTTGCTGCAAAAGTAATTATTGGTGCTGCAGTGTTTTTTGGCCTATCTATGCTTTACAGTTCATGGCATGCTTTCCCCATGCATATGCTCCATGAGCATGGTGACGACACAACAACACAGTTCATTGTCGAACACAAAGGCTTCCCTGCTCCGTATAGTGAGCTGGTTAAGAGTAAAGTTCCCGAACACGACGACGGGGATAGCGACCATACGCACCCCGAAGCATCAGTTGAATTAGTAGGCTTCGACGTCGTTAATGTGGTTATCAACGCGGTGTTCTGGTTGGCAGCAAGCTATTCATTTGCAAGCTTGCTCCGATGGCTTACACTGAAGAAGTGAGAATTCTTGGCATAGATCCTGGTACTGGCATCCTTGGCTTTGGTGTTATTGACGTCGACAACAAAGGTGCCTTTTGTTTGGTCGACGGCGGAGTCATCCGAACTCCTGTCAAAGAAGATGACGCCATACGGCTTCAAACAATTTATGAAGAATTGCAGGACATCATTGTGCAACATAAACCAACGGTGATGTCGGTAGAAAAGCTCTTCTTTTCACGCAACGTCACCACTGCCATGACCGTCTCGCAGGCCCGCGGAGTTGTGTTGTTGCTGGGGCAACAGAATGGTATGAGTTTACACGAGTACACACCGATGCAAATCAAACAAGCCATTACCGGCTATGGTAAAGCCGACAAAAAACAAATGCAAGAAATGGTCCGAGTGCTCCTCAAGCTCAAAGAAATTCCCAAACCCGACGACGCCGCCGACGCCCTAGCCGCCGCCATAACCTGCGCTATGACGCTGCGCTAAACTGCGCTACCATAGGAGCATGATAGCAACACTCACCGGTACGGTTACCGAACACATGGGCAACATGGTTATTTTGGAGGTTGGCTTTGTAGGGTATGGTGTCATGGTTACGTCGACCGACCAGGGAGCTTTGCCGAGTGGAGCAGAGACCAAGCTCTACATTCATGAGCACATCAAAGAAGATTTGCATGACCTGATTGGCTTTCGTTCGCTGAGTACCAAGCAACTATTTGAGCAGCTCCTGAGTGTAAAAAACGTTGGGCCAAAAGGTGCCTTAGCAGTATTGGATATTGGTCCGGAAGGGGCAGTGCGAGCAGCCATTGCCAGTGGCGATGTCAAAGCGCTGCAATCTGCTAAGGGAGTAGGTAAGCGCGCGGCCGAACAAATAGTTGTTGAATTACGCGATAAAGTTGGCGTGCCGGTTGGCGAGGCAGCCGAAGGACTGGTTGGACGCGCCGGAGTGAATCAAAGCGACCCTGCCCTTCAGGCTTTAGTCTCGCTTGGGTATAGTGACGCCGATGCGCAGACTGCACTTCAAAATATTGATCCTAAACTGTCAGTTGAAGAGCGGGTGCGCTTAGCGTTGCGCGGCTAATAAGCGGGTTTTACCGAAATTTTAGTAGCTATAAGTCTGCCTAATCGTTCGGCAAATAGTTGCCTGATGCGCTCGTACTCATCTTCATCTTGATGTAGTAGGGCACCATCGGGGTTGAATCTCCAGCCAAGAAGCAAGGATTGAGGACGATTAAGATTTGGTTTCGTCCCGGGTGCGCGAGTGCGAAAAAGTTCTTTAAGTTGAGCGGTTGTGTAAGGTTTAGCAGATTTAAGATGCAACATGACTTTATCTGCTTCTAATGGGTTATGGCCTGCTCGCATTGCTCGTGCTGCTATGGCTCTATCCATACCATTTCCATTTTCAGTGCGTACCGGTAAGCAACTGACCTGGCGAGTCTGTAGATCTATTGGCGTGTTGTATGGAACAGATAAATATCTTTCCTCAATTTCCTCAATACTTAAACCTGAACCTTGTAGTAATAAAGAAGTATCATGCTGACGAGCAACGATTAGACGTAAGGGATGAGCTAGAGGTACAAAGTGTCCATTATCTCCAAAGCTTTCTCTAAAAACGTCAGGCATTACCTGATTTATGTGTTCTAAGGATGTTCCGTGAAGCGTGCGAGAAATAATATATCCGGCCATCTGTATTTTTTACTATAAAAGAGCGAAAAAAGCAATTCGCTGGCCGGCTAACTTTTGACGCTGAAACACGGTACAATAGATGCATATGGCAATTGAACGTATTGTAGACAGTGCCGCAGAGGAGGTGAGTGCCGACGAACAGCAGTTCGAGAATACGCTGCGTCCGCGGGACTTTACTAATTATATTGGTCAAAAACGGCTCAAGCAAAACTTGAAGCTTGCCATTGATGCCGCCAAAAAACGTGGCGAGCCGCTCGATCACATATTGCTATATGGTCCGCCGGGTTTGGGCAAGACCACTATGGCATCAGTTATTGCTAATGAAATGGGTGCACAGATTCGTATAACCAGCGGTCCAGCTATTGAGCGGGCAGCAGATCTTGCAAGTATCCTGACAAGTCTGCAAGATGGTGACATTTTGTTTATCGACGAAGTACATCGCCTAAACCGCAGTGTCGAAGAAGTGCTATACAGTGCCATGGAAGATTTTAAGCTAGACATTATGCTTGGCAAGGGGCCGAGTGCTCAGAGTCTGCGTCTGGATCTGCCGCATTTTACGCTTATTGGTGCGACCACCCGAACGGGTGCGTTGGCAGCACCTTTGCGCGACCGATTTGGTATGATCCACCGTTTAGAGTTTTACCAACCCGAAGAAGTCGCTCAAATTATCGAGCGAGCCGCAGGGATTTTGGGCATTCACATCAAGCCTGATGCAGCAGCACAGCTGGCTGAGCGGGCTCGGTTGACTCCGCGTATTGCCAACCGTTTGCTTCGCCGAGTGCGCGATTATGCTGACGTCAATGGAGATGGCATTATCGACACGGTTACGACAACGCACGCACTCGAGTTACTTGAAGTCGACAAGCTTGGTCTGGATCCGGGTGACCGCATGCTACTCAGTGCAATAATCGACAGTTACAAAGGTGGACCAGTGGGCATCGAAACGCTGGCGGCACTGACCGCCGAAGAGCGCAGCACCATCGAAGATTTTTACGAACCATACCTCATGCAAATTGGCTTGCTGGAGCGGACACCGCGCGGGCGAAAAGTGACCCCCAAAGCCTATTCTCACTTGGGTCGCACCGTAACCAGTTCGTGATATACTGATTGCAAATGAACGCTCCTGCGCAAAACTACAAAATGTCCCTCGCCAATGTGGATGATGACGAGCAAGTCCTGGCCGTTGTCCAGCGCCATCCATTCGGCATCATTAAACTGTATGTACAAGTCATCGTTGGTCTGCTTGGTGCGGCTGCCTTAATCTACGTACTACTGCCCGGCGCTTTTCCACCAGAAGACTACGGCACACTCTATACCTTCATTGGCATAGCCGCAGTGGTGGTGGGCATTGTTATGCTATTCATCGTAGCCATCGCGACTATTCTGTATAACATGAGTCAATTGGTCATCACCGATAAAACCATTACTCAGACTATTCAAGTTAGTTTATTTAATCGAAAAGTATCACAACTGGCAGTGTCGAGCGTTGAAGACGTCACTGCCAATAAGAATGGTTTCTTCCCAACTATCTTTAATTACGGCCGTTTGCTTATCGAAACAGCTGGTGAGCAAGAAAACTTCCACTTTGATTACTGCCCGCACGCCGAC
The DNA here is from genome assembly GCA_964465215.1 of uncultured Candidatus Saccharibacteria bacterium. Classification (GTDB taxonomy): domain Bacteria; phylum Patescibacteriota; class Saccharimonadia; order Saccharimonadales; family AWTP1-31; genus CAYXHO01. The sequence goes on from CAYXHO010000006.1 coordinate 5,846, forward strand.
CACTATGCCAAACTCGTGCTCGAGACTAGGCAACAATACATGGGTGGCCGAGAACTCGAACTCCGCGAAGAAGCCAGCAGTGCGGCTCGCTCTAGCGCTGCTGCTGTGAGCGCAGTACCACGCAAGGCTACAACCGTCGCCGACAAAGCACTCAACATTGGCTCAGTTGCCGCCGACAGCATGGTCGACGACCAACAAAATTAGCTTTAATTCAGTTTGGTGGACATAGAACTCAAATCTCAAACTGAATTGCAAAAAGAACTTCCGTTTTTGACTATCATTAGATCCAACGCACCAATCTAAGTCATAAGGAAGTTTGAGAAAAGAGTTATGGCAATGAGTATTGACTCTAGTTAACCCAAACTATTACCCAGATCTTAAGCGAGACGCAGTTGTTATAGTTAATGAGGACTAGTATTTGATTTACAATAAGGTGAAACCGCGCTAAGATAATCTCATAATCATTAAATTAGAAAGACTTTTATGGCAATTCCTCCAACTGAAATTACAAAAAATGTCAAAATACGACCACAAAGTGATTACTTGGAAATATACATATACAACGATTTATCAGATAATACCGATGATCTGTTCATGAAAATATCTGTTCCAGCTAACGAAGGATCGGTTTATACTTTTCGCGACAAACATCAAAATAATTTAATGACCGTAAAAATACTTAGCATTCATAAAGCTTCGACCCAATCAGAGACTGGCCTTACTGGCCCAAATGGTGATAGTTTTGAACTAGAAATACAGGAAAACGAAGAGCGAAAAAATATCACGATACGCGGCTAGCAAATACCTGGGTTGCCTAAGCTACTCAATGCGAAATTCTCAAGCGCTCAATTATCGCAATCCAATATTTTTATAATTGCAACCAACCTAAAATAAATAATATCCACCCAATTGTCATGGGTAGATATTTTATTAATACGGAAATATTTTAGACCGAATCAAATTCGAACTGAACGAGTAGTGGCTGCGAGGGTTAGTTGAAGTTGGTTTTGCGGTAGGCTTCGCCGCCTTCTTGGGTGGCGGTGAGGACGTATTTCATGCAGTCTTTGGTGCTGTTGTCGCAGACTGAGTTGTCGGGTGCGGTTGGTTGGTAGCTGTAGGCTTTGGCTTTTGGTGCGCCCACTAGTTGGGCGATTTTGCTTTGAGGGTCGGTGAGGATGTCGTCGGTAACTGTTTTGAGGTTTTTGGTGCGCCAGCTAGTGTTGTTAATTTCGTCCAGGCTGGGGTACTTTTCTTTTTGGGAATAGTAATTTTCTAAGGCTCGTTGCAGGGTGGTTACGTCGCGTTGGCGTTCGGAGTTGTGGCTGCGGCTGCGCAGGTCTTGAGCGCTCATCAGAGCAACGCCGGCGATGGCGCCAGTGACGATCATAATGATCAACAGTTCAATTATGGTGAACCCGCGTTGATTTTTGTGTGTTTTTTGGCTGTACATATCTCTCATGATTATTAACCGTAAGCGGTAAAGGCGTCAAGCTGACTATTCGACAAACGGATTGTCGCGGGCCTCCTGGAACAGGGCTTGGACCTCTTTACTGCTGTCCTCTAGGTTTTGCAACTTTTCGGCTGTTTGTTGGTCGATGCGCGGGCGCTTGACTTGTTCGATGCGTTGGCTAACTGCCGTAGGGTCGGGTTGCTGGCGGTTGTAGGCGTTGATTTTGAAGATCAGAAAACCAAATAGCATGCTGACCGATACAAACAGTAAAATGCCAAAGTAGCGCTTCAGCCAGCGGGCAATTTTTCGGAGTAGGGGTAAGAGGGCGTGTACGTCTATATTCATGGTTTTATGTAGGTGCTGAGCACGAGGTTAAAAGTTAGCTTGCTACCGTCACTGTTGGGCAAAATAGTGATGTTGGAGACTTGGGCAGTGCGACGGTTGTTTTCCATGCGGGCCAGGAACTCAATAAACTTGTCGTAGGTGATGGGCGCTTCGGTGTCGGACTGGATGGTGATTTGCATTTCGAACAATCCTTTGATGCCTTTGACAGCGGTTACTTGGGTTTCACCGGTCTTTTTGGTGGATGATTTAACGGCCTGGCCGAGTGAAGATGGTGGGAAGTTAATGGCACTGAGTCTAATACCGAGGCCTTTGGCGATGTCGTTAATGTTGCGCACGGTCTTGGCCTGGTCTTTGTCTTGCGGGACAACTGCTTGGGCGATAGTATTGAGCTCGCTGTAAGTTTGGATAGCCTTTTTAGCACTGGTCAGCGACACTTGCTGTTCGTCGAGGACGCTGTTTTGGAGCTTAGCTTCCATGAGTGAATCGGCTTGTTTGCCGAGTATGCCAATGCCTACAATACTCGCACCTACCACACCTAGTGCGGCGCAAGCGGTAACGATGAGCATGATGAGATAGAGACGTTTAGGGGTCATGATTTTACCTTTACTGGACGAATAAAGAGGTACGGTGCGTTGTCGCCAAACAGGGCTCGAACAACAATAGTGCAGGGATATTTACTACCGGCTTTGTCGCAGTTGATGCTGACGATGTCGGCTTTGGAAAAGATCTTGTTTTTAGGATCGGCAAGGTTAACTTGCACTTGGGTGGCCGATTCGTAATCGACAGCCACGGCACTGAGCGTTAGGCCACTTTCGCCCTTGGTAATCTTAAGGTCGTTGAGGCTGGTGTTGGCCGGCATGGCGGCACCGATTTGCTGGAGCAGTTTACTAAATAAAACTTGCTTTGATAGGACGTTGGTGGCCAAGGTAATGTTGCCCGAAATTTCGTCAGCCTTTTTTTGAACGTCGTCTAGTTTTTGAGCTTTGAGAGCGGCCGAAGTTTGGTCGATCTGTGCTTGATTTGCACGCTCCGAACGCTGCAAATACCAAACACCGAGGCCGGTGATCAGCCCAATGCCTAAGACAACTGCTCCAAATACGGCGCACAGTTTGAGTAGCCAGAAATTTTTACGTGCATAGCTTATTTCTTTGCGGCGACTGTAGGGCAAAAGGTTGATCATGCAAATACCTCACTGGGCTTGGCAGCGGCAAGGCCGGCGACGGTTACATATGATCCGCAGGCAGCTTTGGGGATGTTGGCAATGTCGTCGTCAAATTCAAGCAGTTGCCAGAGGTCGGCCGAGCGAACAGGCAGGCGGAGTTTATCAGTCATCAGGGCAGCTAGGCTAGGGATGCGCGCTTCGTCACCGACTAATACAATTTGCTCGATGTGGCGGGTGCGGTCGTAGCGTTCTTCGTAGTAGCGCACCATACGGCGAATTTCTTGGATAAACTGTTGGAGTTGGTTGTCGGTTTTGGGAGCGTTTTCATCAACTGGTCCATCAAGGTCGAGGAGTTTTCCTTTAGAGGCTAAGGCTTGGGTGATTTGGTCACTAAACTGAGCGCTGATGGGAACGGTGCCGGTAGCGATAATGTTGTGGTCGACAATCGAGATGTCTACCATATCGCGGTCAAAGTCCAGGAGTACACTGGGGATATTGCCAAACTTGGTCATCGAAAACAGTCGACGAATAGAGTCGACGCGGGTTTCGATAAGAATTGGTTCGAGGTCTAGAATTTGTGCTACTTGTAGATATGAATCAACCACTTCTTTGGGTGCGGCGAGGGTAAGAACTTCTTGATCTTTGTCGCTGGAGTTAATAACGGTGTAGTCCACGTACAGGTTGTCGATGGCCACTGGCGTGTACTGTTCGATCTCGAGCATAACAGCTTCGGATAACTGTTCATCAGGTAGTTTTGGCAACGTTACGGCGCGGCTGAAGGTGCGGGTGGTGGGTACTGATATTGCCAAGCGTCGGGCGGTAATGTCCCCTTGGATGGTATTGTCCAGCAGGGCTCGTATAGCTCGGGCGACAACTTCGGGGTTAACGATAACGCTATCTTTTATGGCTGCTGGGTCGAAGTTGGTGCTGCCGTAGGCGGTAATAACTTGACGGTTATTTTTGTGCAAAATTTGCATCACCTGAGCACTACCGTGACCGATGGTCAAAGCCAAAATAGGATGATCGCGAAAGAAGTATGTTTTAGACATAAGCGTTATGGTTAGTATAACAGAAGTAGGTCATGGCCGCGTGAGCACCTCGCGCCAACTCAAGATAGAAAAGCTGCT
>CAYXHO010000006.1:10029-17451 GCA_964465215.1 uncultured Candidatus Saccharibacteria bacterium
AGCCGACCACTGGCAATGGTTACGCGTCCGCTGTACGTTGGATTAGTGCGTACCCAAACGTTATCTTCGGCAAAGATAACTCCGGAGCTCGGAATACTTATGCCCGTTCCTTGGGCTGACAAACTGAGTGCCGCCGTGTAGGGTGAGCTAGTGTCAGTTTCGCCGTTAACATAGAACAGGTCGTAGGTGCCATTGGCGTTGAGTTGAATAAGGTAGCCGCGAGCTGCGTTATAGCTACCGTTGGTAGCCCGCTGTGGCAAGTATGATGACGTGCGGGTAGTGGGTGTTTGCGAACAAGCATTAGCCTGGTTGGCAATGGCGCTAGTGGCAGCATTGGCGGCCAGTGCTGTTTTTTTAATAGTACACAAGCTGCTATTAATAACGTTAAAGTCGACTGCTGGCACAGGGTAGCGCCAGTCGGTTTTGGACCGTGTATTACAGTCGACTGGCGTGGTGACGGTGGTGCTGCACCAGACTCCTGGGCGGGAGGTTGATCCGTTCCCGCCGAGTGAAGATGGGGGAATGTAAGTACTGTTGGCACTGGTTACATCCGAGGAACTGGCCCCGTCCATACGGATTCCCTGATTAGAATGAACCGGACCCGACGCCGTTTCGGTACTTCCAAACCACAATGCCGAGTCAGACACCACGCCGTAGCTGGCAAACGATGGAGCACCAATGTAGCCGTCGATGGTTCGAATGATGTCGCTGTTGGCAACTCGGCCAATGGATCGCACCCGGGCGATGGTTGAGCCACTACCAGTCGGTTTGATATACAATGTATAGCTTCCAGCATTTTGGGCGTTATCATCAATATAATCATGAACAAACGGTCCGTAGCCCAGCTCGGCATCTTGAGGCACCGTGCCGGTTTGGCCATCTTTATAATCATTGGGGCTGTGGCTGAGGTGCCAAAGATAATAGTTGAGCCCTGCCTCTGCAATGTTGAGTGCCTTCTGACGCCGCACATTATTGTTTACCACAAACAAGTTGCTCTCGATAATCGTAAAGGTGGCTGCTGCAAAGATAGAGATAAAGATAATCAATCCCAAGGCGGCGGGCAAAATAAAGCCATCACCATGCCGGGGATGTAGTATGCGATGAGTGCGCGATGTACGTAGAGAGCTCATAGATTGGTCTTTCTATTACGCAGTGAAACGGTCAAGCTGGAGGTATAGTCATCACTGACGTTCGAACCAGGCATTTCTTGCGCCAAGTTAACTCGGACGCCCTTGATGTTATGCAGGTCAGATATGGGCTGGGTGAGAGTCGTGCCCACTGAATCGAGGTATTCAAACAATGGTGTGCTGGGCTGGTTAGCGACAGTCGGAATAATCGTGTAGGTTCGTTTTTGATTGGTTAGTAGGCTGCCGGTTGGTGGGTTAGCGGTCATTGGTGTGACGTCGGCCATGAGGGAAGGGCCAGTGCCTGCTAAGTAGTAGCGAATTTGTGAAACATAGCTGTCGTTGGGCGAGAAGTAGGCGTAAAACTCCATCTCGGTTGTGTCGGCGGTGGTAATGTCGGTGAGTCCGCGCACCACCGTAGCGACGCGCTGCGTTTGCTGGGCCAGGGTATTAAATTGGCTGCTGTCTTTCTCGAGTCCCATGTAGTTTAAGAACGAGGTATTAAACACGGTGTAGAGAATGATGGTTAAGATGCCAACCAGAACAATCACCACCGTCAGTTCGGTAATGGTAAATCCTTTAGAGCCGCGCTTATGGTGCCACATTGAATCCTCCAATCAGCGGGCTGCCAGGTAATGTCAGAGTTTGTCCATTGGCAACGATATGCAAATTGGTTCGGCCGGCTGCCAGTCCGCTCATATCTACCGTGCAATCCAGATGTGTACCGGCTGCCGTCCCGGTACAACTTGCAGTGCGAACCGTTGCCCCCTGCTCTATCCGGACATCCGTACTACAGCTGGCAGCCGTGGCACTGCAGGGTAGATTGGCACCATCTATCTGAAAGGCAAAAGCACTGGCCGTCCCGCCGCTCAGGCTTACCTCGGCCGGCGAAACTTCGCCAACACGTGGGAAGCTGCTGCTGGTAGTCAGCATCAGTCGTACCTTTTGCATATAGCCGGTACCGAGTTGGTCAAAGGTCGGAAGAGTGTCGCTGAATGCTGGGACAACGGTTGGACTAAAGAAAGTAGTGCCACCGTAAGGTACTGCTGCAGCCAAGTAGTAAGTAGTGCCACTTCGTGTGCAGCTGGTAGCGCCAGTATCGCCACAGAGTAAGTAACCACCTGGAGCAAGTCCGTTGACGCTGGCTAACCCACTGGCATTGGAAGTTGGTCGGGTGTCACCGCTGGTGACGTTGTCGTAGTAATAGCTGGTGTCTAGTGGGTCGGTATAACGTTTGTAGCCGCCTTTCACGTACACCCGCACATTATCCAGTGCAGTCCCTGATGTAGTGGTGGTTTCAAGAGCCAAGCTATTGGTCGACATGGGGCTAATGTTGAGGGTGACATTGCTCGGTTGTTGAGCAAAAACATTAAGGCTAGGGTAGGTGGGCTGCAAGCTGCCGCTGGGCTTAATTGTAGACAAGCTAGAATAACCATCTTTCTGGGCGCTTACTGTAAAGTCGTACCCGGTAGTGTCGGGAGGAATGCCGTAAAAGATGGCGACTCCAGCACTGTCACTACTATCCGACAGAGATAACGCCGGACTCAGCGTGGTATTGGTTAGCGAAACGGTAGCTCCAGAAACAGGGGAGCCACTGGCGTCTATGACTGTGACAAATACCGACCCCGTATTGCTGGCCGTCTCGGCTACACGGGCAGCAATCTGAGTGTCTACTTCGGCCAACTTAACATTGGCTCGGCTATACACCGATACGTGGACTATCTTGTAGTCTTGGGGGTTCTGATCAACTGCCGGAGCACCGGTGGGTGCCGGATAATTGCGGCAATATTTCTCTTTGGCCGCTTGGTTGACGTAATTGGTACAGCCGTCAAAAGCATCGTCAACGTAATTGATACTCGAGGTAATGGTATAGCTATATTTATTGACTTTCTTGGTACTGGAAGCAGGTAAGGGATTTTGGGCATAGATACTGCCACCGGCTACCGCCAGGCTGTTGTAGGGTAGGGACTTTAAGTACTCCATTTGGTCGGTAGCCAGAGTGGAGGCGATGGCTTTTTGCTTGGCCGTTATCGAGGCGCTAATGAGGGCGTTATACAGCAAGAAAAACCCTGAACCAACCATGGCCAAGACGGTCATGCCAATGATCAGTTCAATGAGGGTCGAACCCTCGGCGCTACGGTGCCCACGCATTAGTAGTAGTATACTCTTTTACGCTCTAACCAGCCATGCGCAAGCCAAACAAAAAGAGTCGGCCGGAGCCGACTCTTTGCTCGTGCAATCTGCTTAGAGATTGTTGACGGTCTTAGTAGTGCCAGTTCCTTCTTCGATGTAGGTCAGGCTAAAGCCAGTACATTCGTTGCCAGCGGTGTTGTCACAACCAGATGGCGTTACCGCGTAGCCATATTGGTTGGAAGTAGCTGCAGCTGCAAAGGTGTAGACTGTTCCCTTTGGATCGCGGGTTGATTCTTTGTCGAGACCCTTGAGGTTGCTTGCTACCCATGTAGCGCTCGTGACGTTGTTGAGGTCGTCAGATGTTGGATAAAACGCGTTCTTGGCGTTATATGTCTCGAGGTGACTTGCTACTGCCTTAATGTCAGTTTGACGTTGTGTGTTTCGAGCAGATTGCTGAATGCCCGAGAACGTAACCAAGACCAATGTGGCCAAGATTCCAATTACGATGATAACGATTAATAGTTCCACGATGGTGAAACCTTGTTGCTTACGAGTAAGAGTCATGAGGACCCACCCTCCTTCTTATGTTTATTACATGTGAAGCATTTTCATGCCGCTACTAATGATTATAACCGTAACCAGTTTGCCGTCAAGCGTAGTCTAGGCTTCAAAATCTGCAATTGGTTGTAATACGTCTCTAAGGCCTCGAGCGATATAGCGGATTCGTTCTCTGTTTGGCCATTTGCAAGTCTCGCTTGTGATTCCGCGATCATCTGCTTCCCAGTCGATAGTTGTTTTACTCAATATACGAAGATCAGAGAAAACTTGCCTTAGCAAAGCATCATCTCGAGATTCGCCATGCTTGGTAGCGCGCAATAGATTTGCCTCTTGCCTCATTAGTTCGCCATACATGACACGTCCTCGTTCTTGATGAAAAATGCGTTCCAGCGCTGAAATGAGTGCGGGCGCGCCGGGTACTGCTACACCTCTTGTAGTCAAAGTTAAGTTGGCAATATCTAGAGTTGTTTTTGACAATAGATTATGCATAGATTCATAGCCATCATGTAACAGTCTGCCTCGTTTTCTGTGAATAAATAACTCTTCTTCTACTGTAAACTGATCTCTAATTTTACGTATCTCAACGTCAGGTATTTCTCTTTGGTAAACATAACCCATTGCTTGGCCAATTGAATTTGGCTGCAATGTGAGTACTTCATGTAACGCACTAACAAATCTAGGGTGACGTAGCATCGCTAAGGCTTTTGACTCAATCTGACGTATTCGCTCAGGACTAACGGAATATCGTGTTGCGACATCTTGCAGTGTTTGTTGTCTAAAATCAGTCAGACCAAAACGAGCAGCAAGAACTTCACGTTGTCTTGGTAGCAGGTCTGCAGCCAGGGCATTTTCAGTCGTTTCAATAACTTGCTGCTCGTCTCTAATCGGTACAGGGATTTGCTTGAAGCCAAAAATTGCACCAACAAGCATGCCGTGAGGTAGAACCCCAAACTTTTCTAGTAATTTTGCTGCTCTATTTTGAGCATCTCGTTCAAGTCGACTAAAAGTTCGAGCAGTTAGTAGTTTTTGAGCATCTTCGATATCTGAATGCATTAGTTCATGCACTGTCTGTACTCCAAGCTTGCCTGAAGGTGAAGATTGAGTTTGATGCAATAATATTTGATCAAAGTTTTCGGGGCGTAGACGGCCGACGAGCTCAACAGGGAAATATTCGCGACCAAAGCTGCCGTCGGGGTATAGTTCTGGGCTTAATTCAATGAGAGGAACATCGAATGTTTTCATTATGATATTATACCACAAAATATAACTGTTGACTATGAGCTAGTTGTTGCTTTGGATGTTCTTGGACAAACCGGCAATTGGGCCCATGACGCTAGCGGCAATCAGGCCAACCACGGCACCAAGCACGATGATCATCAGCGGCTCGATCAGCGAGCTGAGGGCGTCAATGACTGCCGATACTTCTTCTTCGTAAAAGTCAGCCACTTTGACCAGGATTTCATCAACTTTTCCAGTTTCCTCTCCTACGGCTAGCATTTGTCCGACAATGGGAGGGAAATGGGCACTAGTGCTGAGTGGTTCGGACAGCTGTTTACCATTCTTAACTTGGGTAGCAGCATCGCGCAGTTCTTTTTCGATCACCTTATTACCTATGGCCCCACCAGTAACTTCCAGAGCATCGAGTACGCCTACTCCGGCAGACATAAGGCTGGCAAAAGTTCGGGCAAAGCGAGCAATGGCAATTTTGATGACCACCGTACGCACAATTGGTGTTTTGAGAAGCAAGGCGTGGAGATTGTATTTACCCGCCGGAGTGCGCACGTAGCGGCTAAGCAGATAAGCTACAAGCGCCAACAAGGCAAATATAATTAGGGCGTTATGTTGCATAAAGGTGCTAATACCAAGCATTGCCCGAGTGTATACGGGCAACTGTGCGTTTTCACCACCCAGTTCTTTGAGGATGCTACTGATTTTAGGAATGATAAACAGCATAATGCCAAAGAAGCCAATGACCGTAACACCCAAAATGACTGCCGGATAGGTCATGGCACTTTTTATTTTTTTCTTGATGCTGGCTTCTTTTTCGATTTGGCTAGCAAGGCGCTTAAGTATTTCTTCTAAGATACCGCCTGCTTCTCCAGCTTTGACCATGTTGACATAGACGTCATTAAATATGTGCGGATACTTAGCAAATGCATCGCCCAGGGGGTTACCTGACTGCACATCTTTACTGATATCGGTAAGCACTTTTTTGAAATATTCGCCTTCGGCTTGCTCTTGCAAGGTCGCTAGACTTCGGTTGAGCGGCACACCGGCCGAGACCATGGTGGAAAGCTGGCGGGTAAAAATAACCAGTTCTTTGAGTTTGACGCCTTTACCAAAGCCACGGCGATGCTTACTTTCGGACGCAGCTCTAACGGTTAGTGGTCGGAGGTCTTGATGTCGCAGGCTACTGAGCGCTTCTTCGCGATTAGCAGCCTGCACACTTCCCTTCACGCTTTTACCGGATTTGTTGGTGGCGGTATAGATATATTCGGTAATCATAGTTATTGCTCCGCCGTTACACGTAAGATTTCTTCAATACTGGTCAGTCCTCGGAGTGCTTTTATGAGTCCGTCGGTTTGCATAGATACCATACCACCGCCCAGGGCTTCGTTTTGAATCTGTTCGCTGGTGCCACTGCTGACGATCAGTTTTTGGACGGCAGTGTTGTTGTCGAGCACTTCATAAATACCCATGCGACCTTTGTAGCCGCTTTGGTTGCACTGCGGGCAGCCACCGTCGTGAGCTTTATATAACTTCACCACCGCATTCTGGCTGGCGCCATTTTCGGCCATGGCCGACTCGCCTCCTAGTTTGGCGCGGATTGCCTCCATCTCAAGTTGGTAAATGTGAGCCATGGTTTCGGGGATATCGGTGTGGAAAGTTTCATTGAGGGTTTGCAAAGTGGTGGCATCGGGTGCGACAGTTTCTCGGCAGGCAGTGCAAAGTTTGCGCACTAGTCGTTGTCCAACCACTGCACGCACGGTGCTGGCAATCAGGAACGGTTCGATGCTCATGTCTAGCAAACGGGGCAAGCTAGTAGCAGCGTTGTTGGTGTGCAGGGTAGAGAAGACTAAGTGACCAGTCAGGGCTGCTTGAACGGCTAGGTTGGCCGTTTCGTTATCTCGAATTTCTCCAACCATGATGATATTAGGATCTTGGCGCAGCAGTGCACGCAGTCCACTGCTAAAGGTCATACCGGCAGCAGTGTTAACTTGTGTTTGGTTGGTGCCCTGAATGCGGTACTCTACCGGGTCTTCAATGGTAGAGATGTTAACACCTGGTTTGTTGAGTTGGCTCAAAATGCTGAACAAAGTGGTCGATTTACCAGAGCCGGTTGGTCCGGTGACCAACACCATGCCGTGCGGCTGTACGCTGGCATGTTGAATGGTTTCTAGGGATGTTCCCCAGAAGCCCAGCTCTGGTAGGGTAGAGGGTTTGGCTGATTCATTCAAAATACGCAGAGCCACCTTTTCGCCGTCAACAATAGGCAAGGTCGAAACACGCATGGCGTACACTTGGCCAGCGACCTCAATCTTAAAGCGACCGTCTTGTGGCACACGGCGCTCGTCAATCTTGAGGTTTGACAATATTTTAATGCGCG
>CAYXHO010000006.1:17472-18465 GCA_964465215.1 uncultured Candidatus Saccharibacteria bacterium
ATGCCATCCACGCGGTAGCGGATGAGGACAAAGTTTTCTCGCGGTTCAATATGGATATCGCTGGCGTTGTTGGTGATGGCGTATTCAATAAGCACGTTGACCGTGCGGGCAATGGGCGAATCTTCGGCTAAATCCTCCTCGCTAATCTGTTCGGGCTCGCCTTCTTCCTCAGGTGTAATGACTTTGGGTAGTTCACTCGAAATACTACTGCGATATTGCTCAAGTGCCGCGTTTAGCGCTGAAGCAGTAGCGATATGTACCACCAGGTTGCTACCTAGTTGCTTGCGTAAAAAGTTAACTGCCTGGATGTCATCTGGGTCGGCCATGGCCAACTGGCGATTACCCGTTTCGTCTTGGCCGTACACTACAACTTTATATTGGCGAGCAATACGCTCCGGCAGCTGTTTGAGCACCTCTGGTGCAATAGCATGTGGGTCGAGCTCGACAAACGGTATATCAATTTGTTTGGCATACAGCTTGGTCAGTTCAGTTTCGCTGATCAGCGAGTTTTTGATGGCCAAGTCTTGCAGCGGCTTCTTCTCAGCTACTTCTTGTTCCTTGAGCATCTTAAATTGATCTTCGGTCACCGTACCGGTACTTTTGAGCAACTGCAATACTAAACTGTCGGGAATCCGCATATGCTTACTAGTATAAAGCATAAGTAGCTTGAGTTTTAGCGCAGTGTTATAGTGACCGCATGAGCGAATTAGTACCATTGCCTAAAACAACAATTGAGCTACAGCCTCAGCAACTGACTGAAGAAGAGATTCAATATGGCAGAAGATTAAAAAAAATTATGGGTGCCTCTGTTTTTGTTTGTGCGCTAGCAACGGGTGTCATGGGCTGGCTCCATGGCATACAAAGCGAAAAAGAAACAAATAAAGATAATATTGAAAAGGCTGTCGCATTACAACGTTGTGCAGATTATCTATCTACCCAGGATTTAGGCAAAGATTCCACTATTCGAATAGCAAAATTGCCCCCTACAGTTAG
>CAYXHO010000007.1:0-8514 GCA_964465215.1 uncultured Candidatus Saccharibacteria bacterium
TTCGCTCTCCACTGGGGATGGTAATTTCAAGTGAAAGAGCGTGCAGGTATGTTCGATCTGCCTGTTCACCTCCGTATAGGACATCTCCGATGATGGGATGTTCGAGTTGGGCTAAATGAACACGAAGTTGATGAGTGCGTCCGGTAACGGGTCGCAGCTCAACCAGGGATTTGTCTTGGTTTTCTTCGAGTACTTTATAGTGCGTGGTAGCCGTTTTACCATTTGCTCCTACCCGAAATGTCTGAGGCTTTTTTGGGTTTCGCTCAATGGGCATGTCGATGGTTGCCTCGGCTGGATTGAGCGTACCAATAACAACAGCATTATAAACTTTTTTTACTTTTCGTTCGGAGAATTGTTTTTGCAGATGAGTGAGTGCGTCAGGATGCTTCGCGCAGATGAGTAATCCTGAGGTGACTCGGTCGAGTCGGTGCACGATGCCGCCGCGGTTATCTTCCATCCCCTCAGTAAACTGACGAATGAAAGTTGATACTGTGGCTTCAGGATTGAAGGCTCCCTTGCTGTGCGTAAGGACGCCAGCAGACTTGTTGACGACAATGCAGTCATCGTCCTGGTAGATGATCTCTAACTGAATATCAGGAATATCTTGAAGCTGTGACGGCTGGTAATCTACCGATATCTCATCCCCTGGGTGCACTTTACTGGATGACTTAAAGATGGCCACGCCATTGACGGTGACTTTACCCTGGTCCAGGAGTACTTTTACAAACGATCTACTTAAACCAAGTTCTTTGGCGATATGGGCGTCTAAACGCACGGCTTCATCGGGTGTATTGATGTTCATTTATAGTGCCGGTGTTTCTGAGTAAATTATCTTATGCCTACAGCTTTCTGTACTTTAGTGAGTGTTGTTATGGCTATCTCGTTCATTACTGACTCAGAAAGCTCAAGTTTTGCTTCAAGCGCAGCTTGGTCGACAGCGGCTAACCTCGCCTGGAAGTCGGACAAAAAGTTTGCTACGGCATCAGCTACAGTAGCCTTCAGGGGGCCATATTGAGTTTGCCCTTGATACTCTCTGCAAATATCTTCAAGTCTTCGATCTGTTAGGGCGGCTAGAATGTCAATGAGATTACTGATACCGGGTTGTTTTTGGGGATCGTAAGAGATTTGTTCGAGACTATCTGTGGTAGCACTCATAATCTTCTTGCGAGCATTTTCTGGAGTATCACTCAAGAAGATGACACCTCTGCCGCTTTCATCAGACTTACTCATTTTCTTTTCTGGTTTTTGTAGGTCACGGATACGTAACCTCGTTTGGCTGTGCGCAAACGCAATTTGTTCTTTTTCAGCTTCAGGTGGCGTAAATAGATCACCAAACTTGTTGTTCATCCGAATGGCAATGTCGCGGGCAAGTTCTACGTGTTGTGTTTGATCGTCCCCTACCGGTACATACTTGGCGTCATACAATAAAATGTCAGCAGCCATAAGGACCGGGTAATCAAAGAGCCCAACACTGACACTGGTTTGACCCTCGCCTTTTTCTTTGTATTGAGTCATGCGCCCGAGCTCTCCCATATAGGTAAAGCAGTTTAGTATGACGGTAAGTTCGCTGTGTGCTGGAATACGACTTTGGCGATAGACAAAAGTATGCGGATCAGCAAGATCTAGTCCGGAAGCGACAAAAACACGCAGGTTCTGCATAGTTTGCTCGTGTAGTGTACTGTGGTCGATGGGGGTGGTGAAGCTATGTAGGTCGGGCACAAACATGTTGAGCTGGTACTGGCCAGCGTGTTTTTTTTGCAGTTCTACCATTGGCAGGATTGCACCTAGGTAGTTCCCTAGGTGCAGATCATTGTTGGCACGAAGGCCGGTGAGGATTACAGGTTTTGTCATATTACTCCTTATTATAGTACATCTGTCCCTGATACAGAACTGATGTACTGCTCGCCACCATGATGATCACACGGTACCATTACGAGTTCAATGTTTGGTAAGATTTCTGCCTGGCGTAATATGTGTCCAGGAAGACCTTCACTATGACGTGTTTCCGGTATATCACCATCGTATTCTACGATAGTGCGAGCGCATTTTGTGGCGCTGGCACATTGAAGAATTCGAGTGACGAATTGTACATCCTCGGGGTTGCGTAATATATTCTTTGGTTTTGGCGAGCATTCGCCATTATTATTGTTATTGGTCATTGTATTTTCTTTCTTGATAGTTAAATTGACGTTTACTGATGAAGCCATGACAGGCAGCCCATCCGACCTGTGTGGGCGGGTCATCCCTGCCAGGCTATTTCCTGTTGAATGCGGATCAGCGAACTGATAGGTTTAGGTACGCTAAATTCAAGGTCGAGTACATCTGTCTCCGCATAATGAGACATGATATCGATTAAATTCATACGTTTTTCTTCGGGAATTTTGATATTGTGTGCATCTCTGAGGTTGGATGCTTGTTCGAAATTTAATGACATTTGTATCTCCTTATTTCATAGCCTGGGCTAAATGGTTTAGTACTTGCAATGTTTGTCGGGGGTTAAGTCGGGGGTCGATTTCTCCCGGGTGAGTGGGTAGCTGATCGACTTCGTCGACACATTCCAGTCGATCTAGATGGGTAGACTCGAAGTGTCCGCCGTCAAGCTGCAGGCCTACCTCATCTAGTACATCGCTGAGTTGAGTTATGCCAGCCATGATATCTGGAATCGCGCGAATCTTTACCCCGTTATCTGTTTGTTTGGTGGCACCATGCATGTCGTACAGTACGCGAGCACTTGGGTTATGCCGGGCAATGGCATGAGCAATTGTTCTTAACTGAACGGTTTGCTTGAGACCGACACGCACCATAAAGATGAGCTTTCCCGGATCTCGTCCTGGGTCAAGAATTTCAGTTAATTGACGAATATGTTCGGCATCGCTACTGGCATCGATTTTTACGCCAATACTGTTTTCTACATGCGATAGTAGCTGCACATGCGGACCTTTAGGTGCATTGGTCCTGACGCCAATCCAAGGTAAATCTGCCGATAATAGATTGAGTGATCCGTTTTCGGGGCATTGCCTGATGAACGGAATCTCTCGAGCCAAGAGTAGCATTTCATGCGCTGATGGGATATGCAGACCTCGCATATTACGGCGCAGTTGCTGCCGAATAGTCAGTGCTTGAATTGCGCCATTTACCATTCGTACAGGATCAGGCTGACGTTGATCGACAGATTTACCATTGACTTCATCACCCTGAAAGCTGGGTATGAGCGTCCCATTGGGCAGTGTTTCGGTGCCTGCGCTACGTGGTTTAGTCGACTGACCAAGGCCACGGTAGATTGCTAGCACGTCACGTAGTGACGATTGTCTGACGAGTTCAAGGCTCGTAAGTATCGGTCGAATTTTGAATTCTTCAGGTTCCTTAAGATCGACAACCTCGTGGCAACTACCGAGTAGAACTAAGGTACGAGCAACTGCAACTGTGCTACGGAAGAATTGAATCTCGTGGGGGTTAGTTACGCCTTCCATTTCTACCAGATCACGAACACCACAAAACAGGCGTTTTTGGTCGGTGAATTCTGGTTGAAAATTAACGGCGTAGTTGGGCGTTGGAAGCCCGCTGATTATTTCATGAGCTCGCTCATGGGGATCTGGATTTGTACTGATCATTTGCTTGTTCCTTTCTTGTATAGAAATTAAAAAACCGCCTTTTTGTATCGAAGGCGGTTTGTGTGTACAGATTAACTGGGGTTTTATAGGTAAATATAAGCAAAGCGCCAACGATAGGTTGGTGCAAACCAATACGAGACTGAGGCAATTAATTTTTGCATAAACGTAATACTATACCTAATTAATTTAAATGTCAAATAGTATTTAGTGGTGATGTTTATTTTTATGCAGCAGCTTCGTTTAAATCATCAGAATCAACAGTATCTAGCCAGTCAATTGCTACTAGTTCATCGATAGGGGCAGTCGGGTCGCTTTTGACAGCTTTTTCTTGTTCTGCTGTTATGGAATCTTCTGCCACATTCCAGACTCTCAGCTGTTCATACCCAGCAATATTAACAAGAGCACGTGCACATTGGTCGCCCATATTTGCTGCTGCATGTATGGCATAAATAGTGTTTTCAACTCCATCAGTAGTTAGTTTATCGCGGCGATCCCCTGTCATAATTCGTTCAGTGTCAAAACCGTTATATGCAAAATAACGATCCATCTCGGGCGAACCACTAAAATTTGGTTCAATAAGTTCTGACAATGCTGGCATACTAACTCCTTTTGAATGAGTATAACTAGTAATCAATATGCCAGGCAATAACTGTTCGCTTAAATACAACAAAAAAGCTCCGAGTTGTCGGAGCTTTTTGTTCGGAGTTCGGTGGGCGATTAACGCTTAGTGAACTGGCGTTGCTTGCGGGCGCCCTTGAGACCGAACTTTTTGCGTTCTTTTTCTCGAGGATCGCGGCCAAGAAGATCAGCGCGCTTAAGCGTTTGCTTGTAATCTTCGTTGACGGCAACAAGAGCTTTGCTGATGCCTAAGCGAATAGCTATTGCTTGTCCGCTCATGCCGCCACCAGAAACAACAACCGTAACATCAAACTTACCGTTTTGTTCAAGTAAGTTAAATGGTTTTTGCAGTTCACTTATGAGTGTTTTGCTACCGCAGAAATATTCTTCGGCTGGTTTGCTGTTGATAGTGATACTTCCCTTGCCGCTCATAAGACGAACGCGAGCAGTTACGCTCTTGCGACGACCGAGGGCATAAAAGTAGTTTCCAGCTTTTTTAGCTGCAGGCGCAGCGGTTTTAGCTTCGGCCATTAGTTAGCCTCCTTTTTTGCAGATTGAGCAGCTTTGACAGTATAGATTTCGGGTTTTTGGGCAGCGTGATTGTGCTCAGCACCGGCATATACCTTGAGTCGTGCCAGACGACCATCACGAAGTTTGTTGACGGGCAACATACCGCGGATGGCTTTGGTCAACGCATAGGTTGAGTCTTTGGCCATGACGTCTTTGAGGGCAGCAGTTTTGAGGCCACCAGGAAAACCGCTGTGTCGGTAGTACATCTTGCCTTCCATTTTGTTGCCAGTAGCAACAAGTTGGTCGGTGTTGATGATGACTACGAAATCACCACAGTCAACATGGGAGGTAACCATTGGTTTGCCTTTACCGATGAGCAAACTTGCTGCTTCGGTAGCAATTCGGCCAATTGGTGCGGTTGAGGCATCGATGACGTACCACTTGCGGACAACGTCTGTTGGCTTGGCACTATAGGTTTTTGAGTTAGCCATTATTTTTCCTCCTTAGCACTGGGTTTAGCAGCAGGTTTTTTGGCTGCAGCCTTTGCAGGTGCCTTGGTTGATGCAGTCTTTTCGACCTTTGTAGCTTTAGCAGCAGGTTTTGCGGCTTTGGCTACCGGTGCTTCATGGAGTTCGTCTACAAAACTAACTTGCGCCATAGCAGCGTTGTCGCCACGACGGGTATCGAGTTTGGTGATTCGAACGTGACCACTCACTCGGCCGGAAAGTTTTGGAGCAATTTCATCAACGAGCTTGTGAGCGCTGGCTACGGTTTGTAGACCAGAGATTACTTGGCGTCGGTTGTGAAGATCACCTTTCTTGGCTTTGGTGATGAGCTTCTCGATGTAAGGAACAAGTTCCTTAGCTTTGGGAAGCGTCGTTTTAATTGATTCGTCGCGTACGAAGGACTCAGCAAGACTCTTGATCAGCGCACCACGCTGGTCGGTCTCTCGTCCAAATTTGCGACCTTTATATCCGTGACGATGCATCTTATAGCTCCAACTCGCTCATTTTATCTTTGACTTCATCAAGCGCTTTGCTACCAAAACCTTTGAGTTCTCGAAGTTCAGTATCACTGAGGCTAAAGAGATCTTTAAGGGTGTGGATGTCGTTGTTGATGAGGGCGTTGGTTGTGCGTGCAGAAAGGTTGAGATCTTCAATAGAAGTCATCAGTTCGGCAGGTTCATCGCCACTTTCATCGTTGCTCACGCCTGCAGCAGCACTGGTGCTGAGAGGGGCGCTAGCTTCGACACGAGTTTGACCGGCAAGCGCTGTGTATTGGTTAACCAAGATAGCAGCAGCTTCTTCGAAGGCGTCACTTGGTGTGATAGTACCGTCGGTATCTACAGTGAGCTGTAGGCTGTCAAGATCGGTCATTTGACCAACACGAGTGTTTTCGACTTTGTAGCGTACTCGAAGTACAGGACTAAAGACGGCATCGAGGGCGATCATATCGCTCGCCTTCTTGTTAGCTGATTCGTCAATGGTGCGGTAACCGCGACCGGTCTCAACTACGAGATCAAGCACAAACTTTGCTTTGTCGTCATCGAGTGTTGCAATAACATGCTCTGGATTGACGACTTCGACATCAGCGTTGACGGCGATGTCTTTGGCAGTAACTTTGCCTTTACCAGTTTTGGTAATGCGTAGTTTTTGTGGTTCGTCACTAAAGACGCGGAAACGAATACCACGAAGGTTTAGCATGATGTCGACGACATCTTCTTTAACACCTTTTAGGGTGGTAAATTCGTGGGTAGCACCCTCTACCTTAAAAGCGGTAACGGCGGCACCAGCAATGCTGCTGAGCAGTACGCGGCGCAGCGAGTTGCCCAAAGTCATGCCGTAGCCGTTGTGCAGTGGCTCGATAACAAACGTTGCCGAGTTACTACTGTGGTCGTCTACTTTGACAAGACCGGGGGTGTGAATAGTTTTTGACATTTCTTCTCGCCTCCTAGCGTGAGTAGTATTCTACGATTAATTGCTCATTAATGTCTGCTTCGGCCTCATCACGAGTCGGCAAACCGGTAACACTGATTTCAAATTTCTTGCGGTTGACTTTAATCCAAGCCGGAACGGTGTCTGGGCTGGCTGGACTAACATCGTCAATACGCTTGAAATATTCATTCTTTTGGCTGGCATCACGCAGTACAATCTGGTCACCTGCCTTCAGGCGAATCGATGGAATATCGACACGTCGGCCGTTCAGCATAAAGTGACCATGAGTCACGAGCTGACGAGCAGCGCGACGACTAACCGCTAGACCGCTTCGATAAATAGCGTTGTCTAGGCGTCGCTCGAGCAATTGCAAGAGGACTTCGCCAGACTGACCTTGTTTGCGGTTAGCTTCGGCCATAAGGTTACTAAACTGCTTTTCAAGCAGACCATAGAGGCGCTTTACTTTTTGCTTTTCTCGTAGCTGCAGGCTGTACTGGCTGGGCTTGTTGCGCATACCGCGACTATTAGCTGACTGACCAGGCATACTAGAACGCTTAACGAGAGCTTTGTGAGCTTTAGGGTGAAGGGCATAGCCTTCACGACGGCTCATTTTGACAATACTTTGAGTATCTCGTGCCATGATTAGATCCTTCGTGCTTTCTTAGGTCGCACGCCACCATGGGCGACACCGGTTACATCGCGAATGCTTTCAACGGCAATGCCGAGGGTATTGAGGGTACGAACCGCAGATTCGCGGCCCAAGCCGACACCCTTAACAAAAACATCTGCTTTGCTAAAGCCATATTGCTGGCGGGCAGCATTTCCAGCTTTTTCGCAAGCTACTTGTGCAGCATAGGCGGTTCCCTTTTTGGAGCCACGGAAGCCGCAAGCACCAGAGCTGCTAGCAGTCAATGCGCCACCTTGAGCATCGGTAAAGGTAATGATGGTGTTGTTGAAGCTAGCCTGAATGTGCACTTGCCCATAGGCAACGGCTCGCTTGAGCTTTTTGCGCTTAGGGGCAGCGGCTGGGGCAGCTTCGGTAGCTACAGGAGTAGCTTCAGTTGTTGGGGTTTTTACTTCTTCTGTCATAATAAACCTTAGGTCTTAGATGCTACTTTCTTAGCGGTACCACCGACAGTAACTTTCTTACCTCGCCTGGTTCGGGCGTTAGTTTTGGTACGCTGACCACGACTTGGCAAGCTCATTTTGTGACGTAAGCCACGGTATGAGTTGATGTCCTTGAGTCGTTTGATGTTACTACTGACGATTCGTTGCAACTCACCTTCAACGGTCAAGGTTTCGTTGATGACGTCCTGAATCTTACCGATTTCAGTGTCAGTCAGGTTTTTGACCCGAACAGTCGGATCAACTTTGGCAGCAGCGAGAATATCGCCACTAGTTTTTGGCCCAATGCCGTACACGTAAGTTAACGCTACATGTACTTGCTTTTCGGCCGGAATGGTTACTCCAGATATACGAGCCATTAGCCTTGCCTCTGCTTATGCTTTGGTTTTAATTTGTTAATAACGTAAAGACGACCCTTACGACGTACAATCTTGTCGTCGGGACTGATCTTCTTTACACTTGCACGTACTTTCATACGGATCATGTTCCTTTCTGTGGGACATAACACACTGCTTTAGGTTGATACTATATCTAATCCTGTTACGTACTCAGGATTAGGATTTGCGATAGGTGATTCTGCCCTTCGAAAGGTCGTAAGGGGTCAACTCAACCGTCACGCTGTCGCCAGGTACGATACGGATATAATGTTTCCGCATTTTGCCAGCTACATGAGCTATAATTTGATGACCGTTTTCAAGTTCGACACGAAACTGAGT
>CAYXHO010000007.1:8524-18314 GCA_964465215.1 uncultured Candidatus Saccharibacteria bacterium
TTCCCGATAATTCGATTACTTCCTTGTTGACTGCCATAAATAATAACTAAGAGTCAATTATATCAGATATGATCATCTGTTGCAAAGAGATTGTTCAGTTCGTTATAAACCATGTACCTCAGTGATAGCTGTCTGCCTTGTAGCTTCCATGGTTGTTTGGTCGATAATGCCCGGGATAGGCGTAGCTCCTAAGCTATAACCTCTTGGACTTTCCAGGCCATATCTTTGAATACTTAAAATCATCTCGGGTGCGATAGCGTGTGCTTTACCGTTCTTATCAAAACAAATTGTATAAGTTGGCAGCTGGTCTACAGTAGAAACTGTATCGGTAATTTCTTCGCTAAGACGTGGAATATCGTTTTGATCTGTCCATCGATCTGCTTCATACTTTGGCGCTATTATCTTTGCCGCGATTAAGGCACAAACGGAATCAGATTTTGGTGAGTAAGCAGATTCTTTATCTGAACGGCAGCCACTGAGTAGCAGGCTAGCTATTACAAATGTTCGCGCGATCTTATGTCGGTTGCCAAGTATAGTTTTTTCCGCATCGCGCCAATCTCAAGATTTGGAATTTTTTTCATGGACAGATTATGGCACGGTATTTGATTATGAGCAAGTTGATATAATAACAAATTGACAAAAACTAATGAATATAGTACAATGTACTAGACGTATAAACGTCATGTAATGATCCGTATATCTGTATTTGGTCGCTTGGATACGCGGGGAGCAAATAGCGAAACCGGGACGAATCTCTTTATCTTTTGGTAAATATAGCGATATCTCCCTCCAATAAATGTAAGCACTTTTTGAGTGCAAGGAGTTAAGAATGATAAAATTTATGTCTGGCGAATATGGCCGTGGGCACAATGGTCATCAGAGCCGTCACGAAAAAGCTAAACATGATGGCAAGTTTGATTGCCCTGAAGTAACGCAACCTAAACCTACTACTTCAACAACTGAAGTACCTAAGACCACTACAACTGTGGTGATCGAAAAGCCTTCAACGACAACTACAACACAACCGAAAGAAACTACCACAACTGTTCAGGAAACAACCACGACCGCTCCTAAGGTCACAACTACAACCGAAGCTACAACTACTTCGACCAGTACCGTGCCTCCGACAACTGAAGCTCCACGAAGTACCACATCTGCTCCTGTAGCAACAACCGAAGCTACGTCTACCACTGAAGCAGAAGTTCGTTTGATTCCACCTATTGAAGTTGAGCGCACTACAACTACTGAAGCATTTGTTGACGTTCCAACTCAAGAGTTGGCGATGACCGGTGCTGAAATAACAACTCCATTTATAGCTGGTGTTGGATCAATTGCACTTGGTGCAGCCGTCTTGTTACGTCGTTATGCTAATAGCGTCTCTAACTAAAAGTATTTTTCTTAAATGTAATAAACCGCTGGAAATACTCCGGCGGTTTTTATTTTTTACGTCGTAATTTTGGTAGTCGTGGAAGATAGCGCAGCCGTCTAGCACCGCTAGCGGCGTCCATGGGCTCGGTTACATCATAAAAGAACTCAGGTGCTTCATATTGGTCGTAAGTTGCCATAAGGGCCCGAGATTCAATCTGACGCAGTGTTTCAAGTGCGACTGATACCAAGATGAGGATGCTGGTACCACCAAGGCTAATGTTGGTAGTCAAGAACTTCTGGCCAATAATGGGGAGTAATGCCAGTAGTCCTAATGCTAATGCACCAAAAAGCGTCAGGCGATTAACTACACGACTTAGGTACTTTTCCGTCTGAAGACCGGCTCGAACGCCGTCAAAGAAGCCACCTTGTTTTTGAAGGTTTTCAGCTATTTCTTTGGAGTTAAACGTTATATTGGTATAGAAATAGGTAAACATGAAGATAAGGGCGAAATACACCAATGGATAGACGTATGGTGTAAATCCAGGTTGGGCAAACGTCTGTGCACTAGGCTGCTGGAATAGTTTTGTAAGAGTAGTACCGATAGCTCTTAAACGTTCGCTCCCCGCTCCTCCCATCAGCTGTCCGGCAAAGGCCGGGACAATAAGAAAGGCATTAGCAAAGATAATAGGCACTACGCCGGCGGTAATGAGTTTGATTGGCAGTAAGGTGGTAACACCGCCATATGTACGATTTCCTTGCACGCGCTTTGCATAATTGACAGTGAGCTTGCGAGAAGCTTCGTTAAGCTTTACGACAAATATAGTAACTAATAATATAATTACCAGAACAATGAGGCTATATATCAGACCTTTAGTATCAATTGGCAATTGTTTGCCAAATATATTCCATTTGTTTTCTTCGCTCACAACACTATTGATCAGCGTGCCGAGTGTCTTAGGAAGGCTACTGACAATACCAATAGTAATGATGAGCGAAATACCGTTACCAATGCTTTGTTCGGTGATGAGCTCACCAAGCCACATCAAAATCATAGCTCCACCAGTCAGCGCGGCGATCATCAGAACCCACTGTGCAAGTGAAGTATTGGCTGTTATATCGCCTAGACCGCCAACACTTGAAGCTGTTTGACGTACAAGATAGATGGCGCCAATAGATTGGATAATTGCGAGCGGTAGTGTCAGGATTCGAGTATATTGGTTGATTTTTTTGCGACCAAATTCACCATCCTGATTAAGCGTCTCCAGGCTGGGGATAGCCTTGGTAAGCAATTGCATGATTATAGAGGCGTTTATGTATGGTCCCATACCGACCAACATGATAGAAAGATTAGCTAAGGCTCCACCTGAAAGTACGTTGATAAAACCAAGTGTGCCAGATGTGTTTTGAGCTGCAAAGACGTTGTCGAGGATTTGCTTGAGCGTTGTTGGGTCGCTAAGCGGTAATGGAATGTGGGCAAAAATACGGAATACTAGCAGCATGCCCAAAACAGCAAAGATACGCTTGCGCATATCTGCATTTTTGAATGATCCCCAGATGGTTTTCCAACTCATAATCTTGCACCAGTATACCAGCTGCCGACATCTGATGAAAGAAAAGAATGTTGCACTTTTCGCTTCACCCGTCGTGACAAACAAAAAGACCGAACTTGTTTACGAGGAGTATCCGCAGGAGCCGTGGAACGCTTGATAGCGTTCCAGGCGGCGACCTCAGGACTCTACTCCGATAAATTGAGTTCGGTCTATGTACTATTTGTCTGTTTTTGGTTTGCGAGCAGGTCGCTTAACTTGGTCAATCTTCTTGAAAGATCCACCAGCTTTTTCGACAACTGCAATTGCAGCTGCACTGGCACCTTGTAGACTTACGGTGTGCTTTTTGCTGACATCACCTTTTACGACGAGCTTTACGCGACTGAAGGCGTGAGCAATAAGCCCTGCCTCTGCGAGTACAGCATTATCGATGGTTGCTCCTAGGTTATCGAGATCACCAGTATAGACGATTTCGGCAGGCACGCGGTGTGACTTGAAGCCACGCAGCTTTGGAAAACGCTGCATGATTGGGTTTTGACCACCTTCAAATCCTGGTCGTTGGCTAAAGCCAGTACGTGACTTTTGTCCTTTGGTTCCGCGACCAGCAGTTTTACCCTGACCTGCGGCAATGCCGCGACCAACACGCTTACGTGATTTTTTAGATGCTACTTGTAGTTCGTTGTAACTCATTACTTAGCCTCCTTTTTAGCAGGTTTATCTGCTTTTGCTGCTGGGGCTTTGGCTTTCTTAGGAGCTTCAGCACGTACGGCTTTTTTTGTCGTCTTGCGAGCGTTTGCTTTGGCTGCTGCAGAGGCGGTGACCCAGTTTTTAGCTGGCTCCATACTCTTGAGCGCATCAAGCGTGGCATAGGCAGTGTTGGTCTTGTTCGTTGAGCCAAGTGATTTGCTCAGGGCGTTGTGCACACCGGCAACTTCTAGAACCGTACGAACCACACCACCAGCGATCAGACCGGTACCTGGGCTGGCTGGTTTGATAAGGATGTTGGCACCAGCAACTTTAGCGCTGGCTTCGTGAGGTAATGTACCCTTGTACAGGTGAATGCTGACCATGTTTTTCTTGGCAACTTCCATAGCCTTGGCAACAGCACTGGTAACATCGGCACCTTTTGCAGAGCCGATACCAATTTTGTTCTTGCGGTCGCCGACAGCCACAAGAGCGCGGAAACGGAAACGACGGCCACCTTTTACCACACGGGCAACACGGTCGATGTTCAGTACTCGTTCGTCGAAAAGTTTTTCTTCGGGAGCAACTTCTGGTCGGCCACGACGGTTGTCGCGTGAGCGATCACCACCACGGGCGTTGTTTTGTGGTCGATTGTCTTGAGGGGTATTTTGTGAAGCTTCCATTAGAATTCCAATCCGTTCTTACGTGCACTGTCGGCAAGAGTTTGTACGCGGCCATGATACAGGCGTCCGCCGCGGTCGAAAACAACCTTAGTGATCTTGGCTTTTACCGCTTTGGTTGCAATTTCTTTACCAATTGCTTCGGCTTTTTCAGTCATAGTACCAGTGATTTTGCTGCCAACAGTTGTAGCGTGTGCCAGTGTTTTGTGCGCACTGTCGTCAATAACCTGGGCAACGATGTGTCGGTTGCTGACATGGATGCTCAGGCGAGGTCGTTCGGTTGTACCGATAACGGTTGAGCGAACGCGACCTTTGCGTTGGCGAAGATTAGCGATTTTTTTGGTGAGACGATTCATTATTTATCCTTACCGCTCTTTCCAGATTTGCGAATAATACGCTCATCTTCATATTTGATACCTTTGCCCTTATATGGTTCTGGCTTCTTGAGGGCTCGGATTTCAGCGGCAACTTGACCAACCTGTTGGCGGCTGATGCCACTGACGGTGATAGTGTTCTGTTCAACAGCTGCGGTAATGCCCTGTGGAATTTTATAGACAACTTCGTGGCTAAAGCCAAGATTCATCTTTAGGTCTGTTCCGGCCACGGCGACACGGAAACCAACACCATTAACTTCTAGTTTTTTGCTAAAGCCTTTGCTGACGCCTTCAACCATATTGTTGAGGAGGGCTCGCATGAGGCCATGCTTGGCACGAACTTTTGGTTCGTCATTTGCTCGAGTAACAATGAGCTGTTCACCTTCTTGTACGACGGTAATGTCGGGCATAGTGAACTGGCTCAGAGTGCCTTTCGAGCCGGAAACAGTGATTGCATCGTCTGCAATCGTAACTGAGACTCCCGAGGGAACTGTGATCGGTGATTTACCTACGCGACTCATTTTTATCCTTACCTTTTAATATACTTTACAGATTAATTCACCACCAATGCCGGCAGCTTTAGCTTCAGATCCGGTCATCATGCCCTTGCTGGTGCTGACAATGACAATACCACGACCGCTTTTAACGGTTGGGATGTCTTTGGCGGCAACATAGTAGCGACGGCCGGGAGTGCTGAGGCGCTTGATCTCGGTGATCCGAGCGTTTGAGCTTTCGTCATTAATGTTGATGTGAAGTGACTTACCGATGCTGGCATCGTTGACGCTCACGCGGTCAAGAAAGTTGTTGTCGGCCAAAATTTGAGCCACAGCTTCTTTAACCTTGCTGTGCGGCATGACAACTTCTGCCTTTCGGACAGCGATAGCGTTGCGGATACGGCTGAGCATATCGGCGATTGGATCGGTTGAGGTACTGCTCATTACCAGCTCGCTTTCGTTACACCAGGGATTTCTCCCTTGCTTGCATGTTCACGGAATGAAATTCTACTCAACCCAAAGGTTCGCATATAGCTGTGTGGTCGACCTGTTTCTAGGCAACGGTTCTTTTTGCGGGTTGGTGATGAATTTCGGGGCAAAAGGTGGAGACCTTCAAGGTCGCCCATCTTTTTAAGTTCAGCACGCTTAGCGGCGTACTTAGCAATCATTTTTTCGCGCTTTTTATCACGGGCAATGTTTGATTTACGGGCCATTGTTTAGTCTCCTTTCCTTTCTAATTTCTTTTCAAACGGCATTCCTAGCTTAGCTAGAAGGGCGCGGCTGTGCGCTTTGTCTTCAGCTCGAACTACAAATACAACCTGGAGTCCATGAGGCGTGGTAGTTTCTTCGAAGGTTAGTTCGGGGAAAACCGATTGGTCAACAAAACCAATACTGTAGTTGCCTGATTTGTCGAAGGCACCAGCTTTAACACCATGGAAGTCACGTAGACGAGGTAGTACTATGTTGATCAAACGATCAGCAAATTCGTACATATAGTTACCGCGCAGTGTTACTTTGAGGCCAATTTTGTTACCTTCACGCAGCTTGAAGCCGGCAATTGAGTTCTTGGCAACTGTTTCAATTGGTTCTTGGGCTGTAATCTTGCGGAGGGTATTCTTGGCGGTTTCGATGATCTTTTTGTCATCTTTTGCCCGACCAAGTCCAACGTTTACCACAATCTTTTCGAGACGTGGAACTTGATGAGGGTTGGTAAGTTCTAGCTCTTTTTGCAGTTCAGCAGCATAGGTACTGTTATATTCTGACTTCAGACGAGCGACATAGGGAGTTGCTGTTTTAGCCATTACTTAATCTCCTTTTTGCTCTGAGCAAAGATACGTACTTTGGCACCGTCTTTGCCTTCTTTGTAGGC
This sequence comes from uncultured Candidatus Saccharibacteria bacterium, assembly GCA_964465215.1. Taxonomy (GTDB): domain Bacteria; phylum Patescibacteriota; class Saccharimonadia; order Saccharimonadales; family AWTP1-31; genus CAYXHO01. Next base: position 15,041 of record CAYXHO010000007.1, read on the forward strand.
GATGCGAGCAGCCTTTTTAGTGCTCGGATCAACAATACCAACCTTTGATACATCAATTGGCTTGGTAATGTCGATGATGCCACCCTGAGGGTACTGCTTGTTGGGTTTAACATGCTTTTTAACAATGTAAATACCTTCCACAGTAACTTTGTTCAGGGTTGGATGGGTAGCAACTACCTTGCCGGTCTTTCCCTTTTCTTTACCAGCACGTACCATTACTTCATCACCTTTTTTGAGGCGAATCTTGAATACCATTTTAGTTGTCGATTGAGTCTTCATTATAGGACCTCCGGTGCGAGGGAAATAATTTTAGCATAACCTTGGTCACGGAGTTCACGAGGAACAGGACCAAAGATACGAGTTGCTTTTGGAAGCTTGTCGTCACCAATGATGACGGCAGCGTTATCGTCAAAGCGGATCGTCGAGCCGTCGGCACGCTTGATAGCGTTCTTGGTTCGAACTACTACGGCACGAACAACTGATTTCTTTTTGACGTTGCCCTGGGGGTTAGCTTGCTTAACGGTTGCGACAATAATGTCTCCAACACGAGCATAGCGACGGCGGGTGCCGCCCAGAACGCGGATGCAGAGGATTTCCTTGGCGCCGCTGTTGTCACAGACAACGAGGCGTGATTCTTGTTGGATCATTAGGCCTTCTCCTCTCCTTCTGCTTTAGGCTCAGCAGTTACCGCTTCGACAGAGTCAGCAGCAGTAATTGCAGCTCGCTCAACAATAGTCTGGAGGACATGTCGTTTGCGGGCGCTCAAAGGACGAGTTTCGGCAATAACGACTGTGTCGCCTTGCTTAGCTTCGTTCTTTTCGTCATGAGCCATAAATTTCTTGCTGGTTACGTATGCTTTACGATACAGCGGGTGATTCTTGTGGGTCTGCACAGATACGACAACAGTCTTATCGGTCTTATCTGAAACAACGACGCCGGTAAGTGTTTTTGCCATTATGCGCTCTCCTTCAATAATTGTTCGCTGAGCACAGTTAGAATCCGAGCGAGATCTTTGCGCTTAGCACGGATGGCACGGACGTTATTCATTTCGCCCATGTGTACTCGTCGCTTCAGTTCAGCAATCTCTTCACGGAGCTTAGTGCTCTCGGTTGCCAGTTCGGCAGTACTGTATTTACGGATATCAATCATCTTCATGTCCTTACGCCTCATCTTTCACCAAGAATTTGGTCTTAATTGGCAGCTTGTGGCTAGCCAGGCGCATTGCTTCGCGGGCAACTTCTTCGTTGACACCCTGCATTTCAAATAGGATGGTGCCAGGTTTAACTTTGGCTACGAAGAATTCAGGGTTACCTTTACCGCTACCCATCTTGACGTCCTGCGGTTTGCGGGTGACGGGAGTGTGCGGGAAGATGCGAATCCAGATTTTACCACCACGCTTGATGTAGCGAGTCATTGCCTGACGAGCTGCTTCGATCTGGCGGCTGGTTATGCGGTCGGTACCTTGTGACTGCAGTGCGAAGTCGCCAAAAGCAATGTAGTTACCTTTGCTGGCGACGCCGTTAATGCGGCCTTTTCGTACCTTGCGGAATTTAGTTCTTTTTGGAAGTAACATTACTGAACCTCCCCTTTATAGATCCAAACCTTGACACCGATAATACCGGCAGCTGTTTGGGCACCCACGTGAGCATAGTCAATGTCGGCACGAAGGGTATGGAGTGGAACACTGCCTTGCACTTCTTTTTCACGACGGCTCATTTCCGCACCATTGAGTCGACCAGCAACTTCAATACGGATTCCAAGTGCACCAGCACGCATGGTAGCGGCAGCGGTAGACTTAATAGCTCGACGGAATGAAATACGGCGCTCCAACTGGTGGGCGATGTTTTCGGCAACCAGTTTGGCGTGTAGCTCAGGCTTTTTAACTTCTTCAATATTAACTCGAGTCTGAGCGCCATAGATCTTTTCGATATTGGCTTTCAACTCTTGAGCACCAGAACCACCACGGCCAATGACCACACCAGCTTTAGCGGTGTAGACAGTTACAGTAACTAGGTTTGGTGATCGTTCGATGTCAACTTTGTTAATAGCGGCACGGCTACCAAGCTTGTTTTGGATCATCTTGCGTACTGCAAGGTCCTTAGCGAGATAGTTAGCGTATTCGCGCTTGTTTGCGAACCATTTGCTGCGCCAGTCTTTATTGACCTGAAGGCGCATAGAAATTGGATTTACTTTTTGTCCCATTACTTGCTCTCCTTCTTGGCTTCTTTAGCCGGCTTATCAGCTACAGCTTTTTTAGGCGTGCGAGCTTCACCGTCGACTACCACTCGAATGTGGCTTGTTCGACGCATGAATGGTAAGGCACGACCTTGGGCTGCAGGACGGTAGCGCTTGAGGCGGACACCTGGGGTGACGCTGATCTCGGTAATAACCAGAGTTTCTGGCTTGATTTTGTGGTTGTGATCCGCGTTTGCCTTAGCGCTTTCAATAACTTTACGAACGGGTACGGCAGAAGCACGTGGAACGTGTGACAAAATAGTCAACGCGTCTTCGACGGTGCGGCCACGAACGAGCGCAGCTACCACGCCGACTTTACGTGGGCTCATGCGTACGCCCCGAGCGGTAGCGGTTACCTTCGTATTAGCTGTAGCGATGACACCCATTACTTCTTACCTTTCGCAAGTTTACCGCCATGACTGCGGAATTTACGAGTTGGTGAAAATTCGCCTAACTTGTGGCCAACCATGTTTTCAGTGACGAAAACAGGTACATGAACTTTACCGTTGTGTACGGCAATAGTCTTACCAACAAAGTCAGGAGAAATAGTTGAAGCTCGCGCCCATGTTTTAATAATGGTGCGGTCTTCTGGTCCTAGAGCTGCCACTTTACGGGCGAGCTTAGGGTCGATGAATGGTCCTTTTTTAAGTGATCGACTCATTTTCTTACCTTACTTTCGCTTCGCCGCGTGACGGCTTCTTACAATCATATTATTGGTGCTCTTACGGCGACGGGTCTTGTAGCCCAGAGTCTTTTGACCCCAAGGCGTACGAGGTGCCTTAGCCATACGGTGACGACCACCGTCACCACCACCGTGTGGGTGATCTACGGCGTTCATAACCACACCACGAACACTTGGGCGAATGCCCTTGCGTCGTGAGCGACCAGCTTTACCAACTTTAATGTTTTGGTGCTGTTCATTACCGACACGACCAATGTTGGCCATGCACTCGAGCAGTACTTTACGAACTTCGCCAGATGGCATGCGGATTTGGGCGTAATCGCCTTCCTTGGCCATGAGCTGAGCGCTGGCACCAGC
>CAYXHO010000008.1:0-16469 GCA_964465215.1 uncultured Candidatus Saccharibacteria bacterium
GCACGGTTATAGGCGGTGAAACAGAAGCCAGTAGAAATATTATTTCTGGCAATACTTTTACTGGAATTGTTTCTAGTTCTCAAAACCATTTACGTATTAGTAATAATTATATAGGTCTTAATAAAGATGGTACTGTGCCAATCCCGAATGCCATTGGAATTTGTGTGAATGATGATTCTTTAGTTGGTGGCAACACCACAGAGCGCAATGTAATATCTGGAAATACAAATGACAATGTATTAGTAATGGGTATCCTAGGACCGACATCGGGAGCTCGGGTTAGTGGAAATTATATTGGCACCAATGCTAGAGGGGAGATAAGTCAGATAATAACAGATGCTCAGGGTGAAGGTGTGCGGATAAGTGGTGATACCTCAGACAATCTAATTGGAGGCACCATAGGTAATAGAATTGCAGGCAATCGGGGTAATGGAGTTGGAATTCGTAAGTTTACAGTTACAGCCTATAGTACGACGATAACGCCGCACGCAAATACGGTAATTGGCAATGAAATTTATGGGAATATACCTGCGAATGAGATTCCTGGGTCTCAAGGATTAGGTATAGATATATACGAAGCTACTGTTGATGACCTAATGTTCCTTGCTGATGCATTGACGGATAGCACTGTAGGTGCTGGCCCCACTCCCAACGACTCTGGCGACAACGACACCGGCCCTAACGGGTACCTAAACTTCCCCGTCCTCAACTCAACATCTGCTTCTGCTGGCAAGCTGAATATAAACTTTAACTTAGATGTAGATGGTGCGGCAGCTGGCTACCGAGTTGAGTTCTTTGCTAATTCTACTGCAGATCCTTCTGGATATGGCGAAGGACAAATCTATCTCGGTAGTTCAGATGTAACGGGTGACGTTACCAACGCCACTGCTAGTCTGAGCATCCCAGCTAGCTTTACGAGTGGTAAGTACGCTATTACCGCAACTACAACTGAAAAAGATAACTCATCTGACGGTTTTGGCAGTACCAGCGAGTTTAGTGCCGTGCTCGGTGATCAGACAGTAATGGCCGCAGCAGGCGGCAATATGGGGGGAGAGTTAGCTAAAACCGGACAAGAAAATAAATCAATAGTTTTATGCTTAGGGATAATTTCATTGGTAGGAATTGCAGTAAAAAGACGAAAAACAATCAATCATGCATAGAAGAAAACTTCGACTATTTCTTTCAATGCTTACCATGGCTGTAGTATTTGTATTTGTTTTGGGTGCATTTGCTCACTCCAACCATCCCGTCTACGCCGCCGACAATAACTTTTCCAACGGCATTACGGTAGACAGTACCGGCGATGGTGCCGATGTAAACGTAGGAGACAGTATCTGTGATGACGGTTTAGGTAACTGTACTCTCCGTGCTGCCATTGAAGAATCCAACACCGAAGCCAGTACTCAAACCATTAAATTCAATATCTCTGGCACGCCAGACTTCACTAACGGCGGTCAGAATGGGTACACTATTCAACCCAGTACAAATCTTCCCGATATTACCGACACTGTTGTTATCGACGGCTACAGTCAGCCTGGTGCGCAAACCAATACAGCGGTGTCACCAGACCCTCTCAATGGCATATTGCTTATTGAACTAGACGGTTCAAATACGCCTGGGGGCGAGTTGGGATGGCACCCTGGTATTAACATAATAAGTGCGAATGCCGACAACTCGCAAATAGCTGGGCTTGTCATTAATAACTTTGGTAGCCATGGTATTGCGATAAGCGATACTGATAATGTCCATATCGAAGGTAATTATATTGGCACAGACCCTACCGGACTATACGACGAAGGCAATGGTCGTGATTATACGGTATCTTCTATTGCTGAAGGGGTTTTTGCAATTGCATCCAAGGATACATTAATCGGCGGGCCAAGTGCCGCAGATCGAAATGTCATTGCCGGTAATCAAGCAGGCGATATATTTATTGGTGATGAACAGGACTTGGATGGTAGCGAGAACAACGTCATTAGCGGTAATTATATCGGGGTAGCCGCAGATGGACTTACCGCACTTCCCAGCGGTTATGCTTATGGTTTGGGAAACGCTATTTTATTCGGACATTCTTCTAATGACATCGTTGGAGGGATTAATCCAACGGACAAAAATGTCATTAGTACGAGTCTTGAGTTTGGTGTGTCGTTTCGAGATGGCTGCGAGGGTTCATTAGTGGCAGGTAACTATATTGGTACTGACTATACTGGCAACGCTTCACTCTCTTTTTCAATTACAAACTCAAGGGGTACATTTTCCGGATCTGGACATACAAGTGCCGGTATTCACGTTGCAACAGTCAGTAATGGTGGATTCGAACGTCCATCGGGAAATATAACGATTGGTGGAAATGATTCTGATTCTCGAAATGTCATTAGCGGTAACAGCGTTGGGGGTAGTGAAATGCCATCCCCTGGAATTATTATTCATGATGGAGCGTATCGGGTTGTAACGATTGGTAATTACATTGGCGTTGGAGCAGACGGAACTACCCCACTTGGTAATCAGGCTGCGGGCATTGTGATAAATCAAGAAGATGGACAAAGTGTTTACCAGAATATGGTAGGAGGGACGGCGCCCGGAGAAGGTAATTTGATAGCCAATAATGGTGAATCGGGAGTTATCCTATATGGAACGCTGGTGTCGCAAAACGCAATACTCGGAAATTCAATATATAGTAATGGAGGTCTGGGTATTAAGCTTTATAGTACAGATGATAACCCAAATCCTAATGACTCACTAGACTCTGACACTGGGCCAAACAACCTATTAAACTTCCCAGAGTATACAGACATTAGTGAATCTGGAGGGGACACTATAGTTAATTATCACCTGGATGCTCCAGCTGGAGATTATCGGATAGAATTCTTCTCCAATACATCTCCTGATACCTCAGGATTTGGGGAAGGAGAATCGTATTTAGGCTATCAAAATATTACACATCCAGGAGGCGGCAAAGTTAATTTTTCGTATACTCTTGCAAATGTAACGGGCGTAACTAATTTAGCTATGACTACGACGCAACGCAATGTCGCTACCCCCAGTGGGCTTGGTGCAACGAGTGAATTTTCGGCGAATACGTTAACGCCCCCTGTTGCCGACATGTCTCTCGAGAAGAGTTTGGTGAATCCTCAAGATGTTACTATTGGGTCAACATTGACTTATCGCTTCGTTATAAAAAATAATGGAGATGACGCATTTGATTTATCCAACTTTACTGGATTAAATCCTGGTGTCGACAACCTTGTGGTAGACATCATGCCACCTGACATTACGTATTCAGGTGGGGTTGATGATATTAATGTTGCTTGTTTTAGTGCTGGCGCGGGATCTGCGGTAATGTTTGGTAGTTCTTTGGCTGATCATAGCGACCATGAAGTTGTATTTTGTTCTTGGGTGGGTGCTCCATTAGTTTTGGATGTCGGTGATAGTTTCAACTTTAGCTTCAATGTCACCGTTCAGCCAGATAGTAACCTTAATTTTTCTAACTATGCCGTTTTGTTTCCTGGGCCTAGCTCAGATGTAGACGGTAGCGTGTTTGCGGAAATTTTTAATAATGGTTATGACTTTATATCCTATCTTAACGATCATCCAGTAAATAATTTTACTCGCGCACAGTATCCACTACCTTCAGAATCAACTTCTTTGAGTGACGGGACGGTGAAGTCTAATAATGGATTGCTTTCTAAAACGGGTGCAGCTATAAGTACTTGTCAGGGCATAGCAGGAATAATAATTGTTGCTATGATTTTAAATCGTTGGCGACTGAAAAGCTGTCATACATACAAAATACGGATTTAGCTGTATTAAATTAAGAAGCGTTGTTGACTGAGATGCTATACTGGTAATGTATAGAAAAAATAAAAATACAAAAAAATGAGTGTTCTTGCTAATCTTCAATTGCAATACGAAAATCTGGCCGACGATCCGATCGATCGAGGTATTTTTTATGGCAAATCAGTGCTGCAGGCGTTAGCTTCGCCCATGCAGATGGCCCCTGCTTTTGCGATGGCTTCAGAGCAAGATCAAGTCGTTGAACCGCCAGTCTTTCGGTCGACTCGCCCCGTTGAACGGGCGCGGGTAGAGCGAACTCGTTACGCGCAATATGCAACTCGACCAACCTTTTACGCACAGCGCTCCCTGGTCGGTGCTTTATAGATTTAAAACCAACAATTCGTTGTTTTTGTGACCCTATTCTCGTGCTATACTGAAACATAAGCTTTACGAGGGTAATGACGATTAGAAATGGCTGAAATTAAGAAGGTGCGACGTGTCGGTGAGCAGGCTAGCCGCTTGGCTGGTCGTGCTTCGCCGCGTGTTAAAAAAGTTGCCACATCAGCCGCTCATCATACTGCTCGGGCAGCACGGCACGGTGCCCGAAAGTCGGCTCAGGCTGCCCGCGTGGTTCACCGGCAGGTGGTTGTTCGTCCGCACAACTACGCTCTAGGGAAGTGGGCATGGTATGCCCGCTGGCACAACTGGCGTTGGCATCGCGTAACTCAAGTTGGTACGTTGTTGACCTACCTTGTAGTCATGGGTACGGTTGTTTTTAATGCCTTTAATCTACCTTCATCTGCACTAAGTACTTGGACGCAGTCCAACTGGAACGGCGGCGCTGGCACGAACACCACCAGTCAGTACGAATCTCTTTCAAACGTTGATGCTACAAATGCTAATCAGCTTACATTGTCAAAAACGAGCAACGCATTTACTAACGATACTTTTGACTCTAATCTCACCGGATGGAATGGTTACAACAAAGTTTATGACAGTACTCAAAGTTACTCTGCTAGCGGATCTGCAAAAATAACTGCGGGTGGAATTTCGTCGTCGCCCCTATACAGTGCTCAAACTACAACTGGTGTATCTGGTCAAATAAATCTAGCCACAGGCGATATAAATGGCGATGGAATAGAAGATCTATTTTTACCAACTAACTCTAATAATACCGGTACGGAAGCTCGGCTGTATTATGGTCAGGGTGACGGTAATTATAGTGCAGCAACGGTAATCACCACGCCCCTTACTGGTCCATATGACGCAGTGATCGGTGATTTTACCGGCGATGGGTGGAATGATGTCATGATGTCTTATTCAGTTACCTCTGGAGGGACACAGAAGCTATCTTTATATCCAAATAATGGTTCTGGCTCACTGACTACTTCAACTGAAATATCAATTTCTGGATCACCTACGAGCGGTAACAGAACCTGCAATATAGAGAAAGGTTACATTGATAATAATAGTTCACTAGATCTTGTAGCTATTTGCTACACAACATCTAATGCCTTTGTATTTATTAACAACGGAAGCGGTACGTTTACTCAGAATCAAAGTGCCTTGGGGGTAGCAGCTACGTCAAATCAGAAGTTTACACTAACCGATATCGGAGGTGATGGACGACTTGATTTGGTCATGGCCTCACAAACTACTTGTAGTCTATATGTATATCCAAACAACAATACCTCATTTGATGCTGGTGTTGTCTATACAATAGGACTATGTGGAACTACTAATGCTTTAAAATACGGTATTGCCGGAGGTGATTTAAACGGGGATGGACGGGGTGATATTGTCTTGCCCAGGAGAACGGGGGCAGGAGGGACGGCAGTGAGTGACGTCTACTACCTCTCTGTTTTTATGGGAAATGCATCAAATACGTTCACTAGTCAAACGGACTATTTAACAACTTCTCAAACCTCGGCTACCAACGCTAACGCAGCAATGGCAGATATAACCGGGGATGGCTACAATGATGTCGTAATCTCGCTTCCGACTAATACCGCGGTGGGATATTATAAGAATAATGGTGACGGTACTTTAGCAACTAAAGTAGATTTTACTACTTCAGCTAGTCCGGCAGACATTGTTATAACAGATACTAACGGAGACAATAAACCTGATGTTTCGACAGTAATGACCGGTGTTTCTCCGGGGATAGCTACACTTATTAATCGTACTCCTGGTGATGCTTTGACTCAGGCAGTAAATGTAGGTAATACAAGCACTTACCACTTAGAAGCTTATGCGTATACATCTGGCGCGGCGGTGACGAGTGCTGATGCTGAGCTTTGGTATAACGGAGCAGCCGTATCGACTACCTTTACGGCAACTGCTAAGGCAGGTTGGTATAAATTAACTGGTACATTAACTGGCGCGAATGCGAAACGAAATTTTGGTATTATGGCAAAGCAGGGAAAAACTGTATATGTTGATAATTTCAATTTATATAAGTATTCCTCCAGTGGCTATGTCAGGTCGGCTATTTTCGATCCGGGCTTTGGGGGCGATTGGGGATCTATAACATATAGCACTACAAATTCGTCGGGCGTCAGCGTGAAAGTGCGAACATCAAATAGCTCGAGCATGTCTGGTGCGACGGCATTTAGTGGCTGTACGGCAATATCTTCGGGCAGTGATATTTCGAGCAATGGTTGTGTGACCGATGGCCAGCGGTATATTCAGTATGAGGTGACCCTAACGCCGGTTTCTGATGACACGCCGGTATTTTCGAGTTTTGCGCTGAATTACAGTGCTTACGACGTACTGCCACCGGATACCAATGCGTCCAATATATTGATGTACAAAGCCAACGGTGGAAGCCTGGTAAGTTCCAATGGTTGGACTAACGGTAGTAGTCCGTACTTCACCTGGACGGCAGGGGCAGATAATGCTGGTGGTACCGGACTACTCGGTTACTGTGTGTATCTTGGCACTGACAATACGGCTGACCCTGTGACTACCAAAGGTTTGCTGGGAACAACTCCAGTGAGCAATGCAGCATGTCCCTTTATTGTGTCAACCAACAATCTCGATCTTGCAACGGCAGGGCTTCTTGGAACGGCGTTGTCATCGTCGAACAGCGCCTACTACATTAGTGTAAAAGCTGTCGATACCATCGGTAATGTCTATACTGGATCATCCGAGCAATTCCATTTCCGGTTTGATAATACTGCTCCAAGTAATCCAGCCTATTTGTCGGCTCCATCCCAGTTCTTAAATACCAAGACGGCGACAATTACCTGGCCATCCAGTGGTGACGGTGTTGCTGCAGATGCGAATGCTGGTTTGGCAGGACTGCAGTATAAAATTAACACTTCACCATGGTATGGTGATGACCACACCGGCGCCGGTGATATAAATGACCTACTAGCCAATGATGGTTCATATAGTACGATTCCTACACCCGACTTCGACAATATCAATGACGGTATCAACACTTTTTATATGAGAACGTGGGATAACGCCGGAAATGTAAGCACCAGTTATGTAACGGCAGCTCTCAAGGTTAACACCAATAATTCACCATCCGAGCCGCAAAATGTTACGGCTACGCCATCGACCAACACAACGAATAGCTTTGCCTTTAGTTGGGCAGCGCCAGCTAGCTACGTTGGTTCGGCTAGTGGACTCACCTATTGTTACACCATTAACGTGGTGCCATCGTCACTGAACTGTTCATTTACTGCCGGCGGTGTAACTAGCCTGGACGCCGATGCCTATGCTACGCAGCCGGGCAGCAACATATTTTATGTCGTTGCTAAAGATGAGTCGGGTAACATTAACTATTCGAGCTACGCTACCGACACCTTTACGGCTAACACGCCTGCACCGGGTATGCCGGCCAGCGTAGATATTGCTGACGTGTCGATCAAGGCTTCCAGCAACTGGCGATTGGCACTGACCTGGGAAGAGCCCAGCGACACTGGCGCCGGCATCTCGTCGTATAAAATATTGCGCAGCACCGACAACAATACCTTCACGCAGGTTGGCACCAGCTCTAATACGTCGTATGTCGACGGCGGTCTCACGCAACAAGAGTATTTCTACCAAATAAAAGCGTGTGATAGCGCCAACCAATGTAGTGCTGTTAGCGCTACGGTTAGCGACACACCAACGGGCAAGTTTACAACTCCAGCAACACTGGTCAGCGAAGCGGTGGTTAGCGATATCACCACTAAGCGAGCTACTATTTCGTGGTCGACCGATCGCGCTTCGGATAGTAAGATTCAAATTGGAACGACAAGCGGCAGTTACAGTCCGTCAGAAGTAGGGAATTCATCGCAAGTTACTGGGCATACCATTGAGCTCGACAACTTAGCTGCCGGCACAACCTATTACTTCAGGGCTCGTTGGACTGACGAAGATGGTAACACCGGAACCAGTCAGGAGTACTCCTTCACCACGGCACCGGCCCCAGAGCTCAAAGAAGTCAGTATATTGTCTGTCGGCCTCAGCACGGCAACGGTTCAGTTCACCGTTAAAGACTCAGCCAAAGTAGCTGTGCAATACGGTAAGACCGATGCTTTTGGTGGCGTAAAGACTATTAACACGTCAATGACCGAGTCGACCTACGAAGTCGAACTCGTCGGTTTAGATGACGGCGCTAAATATTTGTATCGGATGATTATGACTGACAGCGAGAACGGGAGTTACCAAAGCACCATCTTTAGCTTCAATACTCCTGCTCGACCAAAGATTAGCAACCTGCGCTTCCAGCCAATGACCGGTGAGCCAACCAGCACCCAGCAAGTAACCTGGGAAACCAATATCCCCACCACCTCTAGTGTTGATTACGGTGTGGTTGGCACAGCTGGCACCACCTCGCAGTCGGCCGAAATGAAAACCACGCACGAGATTATTATCCGAGGTCTCCAGGACAACAGCGAATATTTCCTGCTGGCCGCCGGACGAGACATCAACGGCAACCTAGCCACATCCGATAGACAAATCTTCAAGACAGCCCTCGACACCCGACCACCAACGGTCAGCGATATTGTCATTGAACCATCCATTCGAGGCACCGGCACCGAAGCTCGCGGGCAGATTGTGGTGTCCTGGAAAACCGATGAGCCATCCACCAGCCAGGTAGCCTTTGGTGAGGGTTCGGCTGTGACCGTGTTTAACAATCGCACTGCCGAAGATGCACAATTGACCACTGAACATCTAGTTATCATTTCTGATCTTCCACCGAGCCGGGTCTACAGCATTATGCCGGTATCGCGAGATAAATCGAGCAATGCATCAACTACCAAACCGCAAGCAGCCATTATCGGCCGTGCTTCAGACAGCGTTTTGAACATTGTTCTAAGCACCCTCAGAAAGGTCTTTGGGCTATAATCATGAGTATGCAAGAGGGGGCGGGCATTCTTATTTCGGTTAAAAACGTAGAACAGCAGTTCCGCGTTGGTGATGAAACCATCAAAGTACTGCAGCCAACAGACTTTGCCATCCAACGTGGAACATTCAATATAATCTATGGTCCGTCAGGCTCCGGTAAATCGACCATCCTTAATATCCTCAGCGGCATCCAGCCGCCAACCACTGGAGTCGTAGAGTATAACGGCAGTAATATATATAGCTATACACCCGAAAAATTAGCCTATTTCCGCGCCAAGCGCATTGGCGTAGTGTACCAGCAGAACTACTGGGTCAATAGCTTGAATGTCATAGAAAACGTGTCTATTCCACTGTTTTTCTTGGGCCACAGTCGGCCCGAAGCGGCCAAGCTAGCTATGGATGCTCTGCAGCGCGTCGACATGGCTCCGTTTGCTCGTAAAAGTCCGTTGATGCTCAGTGGTGGTGAGCAGCAACGTGTGGCCGTGGCACGAGCCATCGTAAATGACCCAGATGTGATTATTACCGACGAACCAACTGGAAGTTTGGATAGTAAAAACGGCGATATGATTATGTCGCTTTTACGCAGCTATAACGAAGATTTGCACCGCACCATTATTTTAGTGACCCACAATATGGAGTATTTGCCGCTGGCCGATCAGTTAGTGCATATTCAAGATGGTCACTGTGAGCCAATGGAAAACGAGAACATTCGTACTACCACCGAAACGCTGATAAACCAAATGCGTCTTCGTATCAACAGACTAGCGAGTACTAAGCGATGAACAGTGAAGAACTCAAACAGAAGCGCCCCAACATTCAGCTGAAAACACTGTTTTATATGGCTTGGCGCAATATGGTTAGCAAAAAACTGCGCTCCTTTTTGACGGTATCGGGCATTGTAGTAGGTATTGGTTCGATCGCTTTTCTGATTTCGTTTGGCCTTGGGTTGCAACAACTGGTTACCACCAATGTTATTGGTGACGAGTCGATAAAGTCCATCGAAATAACCAGCCCAAACTCCAAAATCATTAAGCTTAATAACGATGCTCTCAACAAAGTTCGCTCCTATCCACATATTGAAAAAGTTGGTGTGGAATATTCCTTTCCGGCGAGTGTTGGACTGAAAGGTGGCGGCATTGATTCAGTGGTATATGGCATCGATCAAGCATATCAGGATCTAACTACGCTCGATAAGGTGGCCGGACGCCTACTCAAGAAAGAGGATAACAAAGCGGCCGTTGTTAGCCAGACGGCACTCCGCTCTATCGGCATTACCAACATGATGAAGGCAATTGGACAAAAAATAGAAGTTATTATTCCCTTGCAATACGTTGACGAACGGGCTAAAGAAATGCGCGAAATATTTACCGTTGTGGGCGTCATTGATTCGGGACAAAGTAACGAAATATTTGTACCCAGTGCCCTCTTTGATGTAGCCGGCGTGCCATCCTATAAGCAAATTAAGGTAACCGTGGACGACACCAAAAATATACCGTCAGTGCGTAAGCAGATTGAGGGCAATGGTCTGCAGACCAATTCGCCGATTGATACTCTCGAGCAAATCAACCAGCTGTTTAAATTCTTCAACATCATTCTGGCCGGTTTTGGCGCTATAGGCATTATCGTAGCCATCCTAGGCATGTTTAACACATTGACCATTTCGCTATTGGAGCGCACCAAAGAAATCGGTCTGATGATCACGCTCGGTGGTCGCCGCCGTGATATGCGTCGGTTGTTCGAAATCGAAGCAGTGCTTTTGTCGCTATTCGGCGCGGTCGCCGGCCTCGTTTCAGCGTATGTGACCAGCCGTATTGTTAATGCGCTCATTAATCGCAATGCCGCGCAGCGGGTGAGCGAAAGTTTCGAAGTATTCTCTATGCCATTTTGGCTCGTTGGCTTGCTAGTATTCTTCATGGTAGTTGTTGGTGTGTTCGTCTCGTACTTCCCGGCCCGCCGCGCAGAACGCATTAGCCCTATCGACGCCCTTCGCCGCGAATAACCGACGCCTCTTGCCAAAACCCAAACAGCGCGCTTAAATATGAGTAATGAATAAACTTGTTGCAGCAATCGTGGGTGGTGTAATTGTGGTTGGTGCAGGAGTCGCCATAATCGTTACTCGTGGATCTGACGAAAATTCAGTACGCATAACGAATGATTCTACAGGGCAGTCAAAAGAGGTCAAAACTGGCGAGGCGGCCATTATTAATGTTGATGCCTGTGATGTGCTCACCGAAGCTGCTGCCAAACAGGTCATTGGAGCTGGAGCAGAAAAGGGTGACACATCGGCCGGCAATGTGTCGACAGATGACGTATCAGTGACTAACTGCGTGTATACCTATAAGGCGGTTACTACCGGTCCGATTCTTGACCAGCTAGCCAGCGTTGACCACGCCGGATTACTAGTCCGTTCAGCAAAAACAAAAACCGGAGCAGAAAGTAATAAGACTCCATTTACCACCGCAAAGCCTGCCGCAGCACAGGATGTCAGCGGCTATGGTGAAGCGGCCTATTATAATCCAGCTATGGGTCAACTCAACATTCTTAAGGGCGGTAACTGGTATATTTTGAGTAAATACAAAGGCACATCAGGAACCTCGACTTCACTCACAGAACTTAAGACTTTAGCCGACGCACTTAAGTCAAACCTACGCTAGACGTTCGGAGCTCGGGTGGGCTATAGTAAGCATATGCTTAATGAAGAACGTGATGCGACTACTGAGTCGCACGATGAAGTCGGTCTACTCAAGCCCGAAGATCATGACAACAGTGTCGAACACCCCATTGATGACGATCCCAGTCAGCCATCAGAAATAGATGTTGATCATGCTGTCGACACCATGACCGAGGACTCTGAAGAGCCTGTAGACCAAGATTCGTCAACAAAAGATGAACAGCCTCAGCATTCAGACAAGCCTCATACTCTCAAAGAAAAAATCGTACATCTGTACCACGCCTGGTGGAACAATACTAAGCTTCGTTACGCCACACTGGGTGTTGCCGGAATTCTGGTAGTGCTCATTGGTCTAGTGCCGGCAAGCCGTTACTTTGTATTAAATACTGTCGGCGTGCGTGCAAAGGCTTCGATTGTGGTGTTTGACGACGCCAGCGATCTGCCGCTAAAAAACGTCCAAGTAACGCTTGGCAACCAATCTGCCAAAACTGACGCTAAGGGCAAGGTTAATCTGGCCCACCTGAAACTTGGCCGGCAACAGTTGGTTATAAAAAAACGAGCCTTTGCTGACGTTTCCAAAACTGTAACGCTCGGGTGGGGCAGTAACCCGCTGGGGAATAGTACTTTGCGACCAATCGGTGCCCAGTATTCGTTGTATGTTACTGATTGGCTGAGCGGCAAACCGGTAGCCGGTGCCGAAGCCAGCAGTGGTGAGTATGACGCTGTTGCCGATAAGGAAGGGAAGTTGGTTCTGACCATAGACGCATCGGCAGACGATAACCTGAATGTAAAAGTTCAATCCAAAGATTATCGCACCGAAACCATCGCCCTCGATCTGAATACTAAATCCAAGGTAGACGTAAAGCTGGTACCCAGCCGTAAGCATATCTTTGTCAGCAAGCGCTCTGGTAAGTATGACCTATTTAAGATAGATGTTGACGGCCAGAATGAACAGTTAGTACTGGCTGGCACTGGCAACGAGAACGAGGCGATGACCATTTTGCCGCATCCGACGAGTGAGCTGACGGCTTTCGTTTCGACCAGGGGCAATACTCGCAATGCCGATGGCTACCTAATGAACACCCTGAACATAATCGATTTAAGTGACAACGACGTGCAGTCGGTGGTTCAGTCTGAGGATATTCGTTTGCTCGGTTGGAGTGGTGATAAGCTGGTTTTTATTCAAGTGGTAGCCGGGGCTAGTGCGCCCAATGACAAGCGCCAAAGGCTTGTGGTGTACGACTCCAAGACAGCTCAAAAGATTGAACTTGCAACCAGCAACAACTTTAACGACGCGCTACTAGTTGGCACCACCATTTACTACGCTCCAGGTAATGTTTATAACTCATCGGTTACCAATCACTTTTACTCGCAGCGTATTGATGGTAGCAACAAGAAGGCACTACTAGATGGAGAAGTTTGGACCGCGTTCCGTACAACTTACGACAAACTCGCTTTGTCGGGTGACCAAATGTGGTACGACTATTCTTTGGGTGACACCAAAGCCTATCGTCGTGCCGGCGCCCCATCTAATCTCCAAGACGTCTCATATTTTGACAATCGAGACGTCTCGGCCACTTTGTGGGTTGAAGAGCGCGATGGAAAAAATACCTTGTTGCTCAGTCAGGCCAGTGGCGGAGACGACAAAATCTTGAAAGCTCAGGCTGGATTGCAGGCGCCGCTGCGTTGGCTCAACGACCAGACCGTAATTTACCGCGTCCAAACACCGGGTGAGTCAGCCGATTATGCACTCAGCACTCAAGGCGGCGAAGCCAAAAAGATCCGTGATGTCACTCGAACGGGCGGTATTTGGCAGTAAGCTCTGTTATACTTAAGCAATATGAACGACGATTTTAACCCCTTTGATTTGAGCGCCGTTCCCCATGCAGCCACCGAGCAAAAACCCGCCACGCCGGCTCCTCCTAAGCCAATCATCCGGCGTATTTCTATGGGCCCCATCTTCCACTCGCGCATCACCAGAATCCTTGTCGCTATCCTGAGTGTTGTGCTCGCCGTACTCATTGGCTACACCGCCACCAGCTACTACCTTACGCACTATAAAACGGCCTTACATATTTATGGGACAACACAAGCATAAAACGAGCCATTCTCTCAGCGTATTGAATTGGCTGAGGCGTAAAGTTCGTAGATTACTGTCGATTGCGCAGCGAAATACACTATTAACTGGCGCCGGACTATGGCTGATTTTTATGTGGTCCTGGTCAATGCAAACCGACTCACTTGATTTAGCTGGAAATAAACGTCAGGGTCTCATTATTGCTGGAATTACATTAATCATTAATGTGATCATTTCATTATTATTATTGCGTCAGGCAATCAGGCTCGCTGACCGACTTGTTGGATTACTTGGTGTACTAAAATCAATTATTCTTTTAGTGCCACTATTCGCCTTCGCCGATTTTATAGTCGCATGGCTGCTAGCTTTACTATGGGCAGGTCCACAAGGTCAACTAGACAGTATGCTGCCCATTGGTTCAGTATCTTTCTTGGTGTTACGCACGCCACTGATTTTTGCCTCACGACTAATCGGTTTTTTTGGTCTGGCTGGTTTTGCATGGACAGCACTTTATTTAGTAACTAATAAGAAATTTAGAAAGTTCACCCTATTGCCCCTCGTCGGTCTAGTCTTTTTTTCGTTGGTTGGAGCTACAGTGTTTTATACAAAAGGCGTGCAACAATTCCGTGCAACCCTGGTCAGCGAAACGCTTACGCAGCGCGTTCCGTCAATCCGACCGACAGATCAAAAGCTTGTACTCTTTCCAGAATATGGGTTAGATGAAATACATCAAGCAAATATCAATGATCGTATACGTAAAGACTCTACCTTGCCAAAGACCTACTTCATAGGATCCACTCAGGTGTATAAACGAAATCAACAAGGGCATGAAAACCGTTTATTGTTTGGCAATACGCAAACTGGTTTTACCAATGCCCAAAATAAATATCGGCTCATACCGGCTGGCGAAGATGCGCCCTACATCATGCAGCTTGGATTAAGGGCGACAGGGCAGGTTGGAACACTAGAATACTTTGAATTCAGTAAGTCGGTCATTAAGGGTAAACATCAACTGCAAAACTATGACTTGCGGGACGGAGTTGTTTTAGGCGCGGCGGTTTGCTCCAGCATCATCGCACCACAGGACTACCGGCATTTTACAAAGTCTGGCGCTACAGTTCTGGCCAACTCGGCATCGCTCAAGCCGTTTGGCGGGTCGAGGCTATTTGCCTGGATGCAACAAAGCATGGGTCGCTTTATGGCAGTTTCTAACAACCGTTATTTCTTACAAAGTGCCAATAGTGCCAGTGCCTATGCCTACAACAATAACGGTAAGCTGCTTGGCCAGCAATATGGAGTAGCCACTCTGACAACTAATTTTTCACCAATCAGTCAGCGTACTCTCTACACCATGGTCGGTGAGTGGATGGTTTGGCTTGGAGCATCAGTTGTGCTTGCACTCAAGATCATGCCAAGATTTTCCAAGAAGCGTACCTGAAAACTTGCACCCAACCCTATACTACGGTATAACTTAACTTAACCATAAACATAATCGAAAGGTTACACTCTTATGCCTACGGCAAAGAAACCAATCAACAAAAAACAAAAACAATCCCTCGTCAGTAAACTAAAACTCAATACCCTCAAAGGCCGTATCCTCGCTACCGTCCTCGTCTTTGCCGTAATCGGTGGTGGTTTTGCTGTGTATAAGAGTTTTGCGGCTACCAATGAAACGATCTTTACATATGATGTCGCACGAGGAACGATGATAAAAGGTGGTTCAGGTTCATCTTATGTTTCGCGATCTACAAACCAGGTAGATAATAATAAAGCAAATCATCCAGTCGTTAGGCTTACCAAGGTTGGTGACTATATAAAAATTTTTGATAATACATATGGTATTACTATTCCAAAAGGCCAATATTTCGACATATGTATGTCAGTCAAACTCAACAAAGGTAGTCTACTGAATAGGATGTCGTATATATATGATGTCCCATCAACATCTACAGGTCCTATCATAGCTGGCTATTGGTACCAAGTCGATTCATATCGCGCTGGTGAATATTCAACGTATTGTCATGGTGGCGGCCACTCAGGCTATGCCTACACAACACATAAAGGACCATTTTATTACATCTTGACTAAAGATAATTTAGGTACTGCTACAGAGATGAAAATTGAATATATGGAAGTCCGATTTAATTACTTACCAGGCGGAGTCAGGCCCTAACCAATAAGCACTACATAAAATTAGAAAGTAGTATTTTAGTAAATTTGGTTTATCATCATTGGAATTAAGATTATATGTAAACTACATGAGCTGATATACTGCGTTCATAGTGGATCAAACAGTAAAAGTAATAATTAAACATTACTCACAAAACGCCAGGGAATTACCCTGGCGTTTTTCAGCTAGCAATAGATCCGCTGATCCATATAAAATTCTAGTTAGTGAAATCATGCTGCAGCAAACTCAAGTGCAGCGCGTTATCCCAAAGTACATCGAGTTTCTAGATGTGTTTCCAAATGTGCAGATTTTGGCACAAGCAAGCCTTGGTGATGTACTGCGGTTGTGGAGTGGGCTTGGATATAATCGGCGAGCAAAGTTCTTGTGGCAAGCAGCTCAAATGGTTGTCACTGAGTACGATGGAATCTTTC
>CAYXHO010000009.1:0-16351 GCA_964465215.1 uncultured Candidatus Saccharibacteria bacterium
GTAAAAAAGAAGACATACTGCACATTAGTGCTAAAACCGGACAGGGCGTTGAAGCGGTTCTAGAAAAAGTTATTGCCGAAATTCCTGCTCCATCTGGAGTGGCTATCGCACCAACCCGAGCACTCATCTTCGATAGTTATTACGATGACTATCGGGGTGTAGTGTTGTATGTTCGGGTGGTTGACGGTTCGATTCCAAAAGCAAGTGGCATACGAATGGTCGCCACTGATGCCAAAGGCATTGCCTTAGAAGTTGGTTCATTAACACCTGGAATGAAGCCAGCCAAAGAACTGACCGCAGGTGAAATTGGGTATATAGTCACTAATCTTCGAAGTACACGAGAAGCTAAAGTAGGAGATACCGTCAGTTTAACCGCCGGTTCCGCCTCCACAGCCTCCGCCATCAATAGTAATCATACTGATATTGTACCACTGCCCGGCTATAAGGATGTCAAGCCATTTGTATATGCCGGAATCTTTCCTGATAGTAATGAGAATTATCAACTCCTGAAAGATGCCATTGAAAAACTAAGCCTCAGCGATTCGGCACTGCAGTTTACGCCCGAGAATTCACCAGTGCTTGGGTTTGGGGTGCGGGTCGGTTTCTTAGGGCTACTGCACATGGACATTGTGCGCGAACGTTTGGAGCGGGAGTATGATCTCGATTTGGTTATTACCAATCCATCAACTGATTACCAAGTGACATTGGTGAATAAAGAAGAGCTGGACATTAAGAGCGCCAGCGAGCTGCCCGACCCGGCTAAAATTGCCGAGATTCGCGAGCCATGGATTAAGGGTGAAGTTGTGGTGCCAAAGGAATACGTTGGCGGTGTAATTCAACTTATCTCGAGCAAACGTGGACTGCAGAAAAATTTGAGTTATGTGGATGCTCAGTTAGCGCTCGTGTCATTTGAAGCACCCTTAGCCAATTTATTGACTGACTTTTACGATCAGCTGAAAAGTGTCACTAGTGGCTACGGCAGCTTTAATTACGAACTTGATGACTATCGTGCCGAAGATCTGGTGAAAGTTGATTTTTATGTTGCCGGTGAACCAGTAGATGCGCTGAGTGTCATGGTGCATCGTAGCGAAGCGCAGCGCCTGGGACGAGAGACCGTTGAGAAACTCAAAGAAGTTATTCCGCGCCAAAACTTCCAGGTGGCCCTGCAGGCCGGTATTGGCGGTAAGTTTATCGCCCGCGAGGACATTAGCGCTTATCGAAAAGATGTAACGACTGGGCTGTACGGTGGCGATGTTTCTCGCAAGAAGAAAGTGCTCGCTAAGCAGGCGAAAGGCAAGAAGCGCATGAAGCGCTTTGGTAAAGTAGATATTCCCGCCGAAGCATTTACCGTTATGCTCAAGCGTGATTAGCGAGGCGATACCAATCGCAAGCAATCACGTGCTGTACGATCCCGTTCTCTTTAACGGACTATAACGCGGGTAGCGAGAGGGCTATCTTTGTCTGACGAGTTGATGGTTTGCTTTTGCGTAAAGACAGTCAAGTTACTATTGCTGGCTACATCGGTAAGCTTAATGCTTTTGCCACCTTTAGTAATTTTGGTTTTGTCATTAACGATCACTGTTTTGCTGGTCCCGTTTACGAGCTTTACGGTCAGTTTACTGCCAGCGACGGAATCAACTTTACCAACTAAGGTGTTGGGGGCGATAGGGCTGTTAGATAAGGCATTGATTGGGTTTAGTAGATCACTGAGACCTTTTTTGAATGCATTGGAACTTGCCTCGCGTCCAGCTTTATGACCACTGGCATAGCCCAGAACAAAACTGCCGGCTAGGGCAAGAATTACCAACACAATTACTGATGGAGCAAGTACTTTTTTGCTCAGTAATGAATTCCTTCTTTTTTCACCTGATTGGGTGCTTACCGTATCCTTCACAATAACTCCTCGTTACTTGGTTATTAAAATCGTTAATTGCATTTTAACATAAGCGTGATTTTTGCTACAGTATAAGTTAAGACAAAGTGACGACAGGTATATCTTTTGAGCATAACCCAATATTTTAAAAAATCTCAGACAAAGATGCGCGTCCTTCTGGCGGCATTTGCAGCTGTAGCTGTGTTGGCTGGCGGTATCTTCTATGTGTCAGTCGTTTCACCAATGTTCGCCAAAGCATATTCAGGAGAAGGTGCTGGTAGTATAACCGATCCATACCAAATAGCGACGTGTGCACAACTACAAGAAATTGCCGACAATCTTACTGCACAATTCGTATTAATTCAAGATGTTGACTGCTCGGCAACGCTGACTGAAAATAATTTCCAGCCAATCTCAAACTTTTCTGGAGTCCTTGATGGCAGAAATTATGCCATCAAGGACTTGTTTATTAATCGGCCAAGCGAGAATAACGCAGGCCTCTTTACTGATACAACTGCAATTATTAAGAACTTACGATTAACCAAAGAGCAGACTCCAGATTTTTACGATTCAATTATCGGTGGTAATAATGTTGGAGCAGTAGCTACAGAATTAAAGGGTGGAGCAAGTTTACTGAATGTTCAGAGTGAACTTAATGTAAAAGCAGTAGGCTTTGATACGAATATCGATGACAACCAAGGCCCAGCTATAAACATTGGCGGAATAGTCGCTGTAAACCTTGGAGTTATTGATCAGGCTTCATCTACAGGCTGGGTCAAAGTAGATACCGGTAATGCCGAAAATGTACGACTTGGTGGGTTAATTGGATTTTCTATGGGACGCACCGAAAATAGTTTTTCAACTGGTTCGGTGTCGCTTACTACATCCCGAGAAACTATAAGTGGGAATTGCGGTGGATTTATGGGCTTAGCCGAATCGAGCAGTCGAGTCGTCCAAAGTTACGCAACATCGAGTGTCGACTGTCCACAAGCGGGCATAACAACTGGTGGTTTTGTTGGTGCTCAGAATGGCACAGAAGATCCATCGGCGCGATTTGTGATTGATTCTTTTGCCACAGGTGCAGTCAACGGTTCTCAGGCAGGTGGATTTGCGGGGAACGTTGGAAGCGACAATTTTGAAGAAGTTTATTATGATGTTACGTCTACTGGACAAGCTGAGTGTTGGCCACAAGGATATGGCGGCTGTACAAAAATTAATGCCGATGGTAATAATGCCAATTACTTCATAGGGAATGCAGATAGTCGTCCGATAAGTGTGTTTAAAATAGATGAAAAATGGCTCATTGTACCTGACGCACTACCTACATTTAAGCCTTTGGCAGTGTCACCTGATGCTCCAGTAAATATTACAGCCATTCGTTCTAATGGTGCGATAGATTTATCTTGGGAGGCTCCGGCAGAAAATGACGGACGAAATACCGATATTGATGGCTACATTTTTGAAGTTCGATCTTCGTCGAGCAACGACATGCCTAATTCGTGGACAACTATTAATGAAGGAGCGCCTGTTAATGCGTTGACGTATCATTTCGAAGATGGCGCAAACCTGAATCGATTATCATATGAATTCCGTATACGTACGCATAATACTACTGGTACAAGTAATGTTCCCAGTGGTCGCATAGCGGTACCGGTAGACGTACCTACGACAGCGCCATCGCTAACAGTGGTGCGATCTACGGCACGTCGCGCTGAATTTACCATAGGTGATGTAGCTAACGCGCTGTCATATGTGTTGCAGTATAAAAAAGCGACTGATAGTGAATGGGGGGATCTAAAGACAATAGACTGGCAGCAGATTGGCGACACTGTTCCGGTAGTTGCCCTTGATCAGCAAACTGCCTATGATTTTCGAGTAGCTGCCCAGAATGGTGGCGGACAAGGTCCGTGGTCTTCAACGGTTAACGTAACCACAGCAAGTGTGCAGAATGTTTCCATAACTAATTGCCAAGAGCTGCAAAACATGTCTGAAAATCTGGAAGCAAGTTATACCTTAGCTAATGATATAGATTGTACCGATACCGTAACGTGGAATGAAGGTAAAGGATTTCTGCCAATTGGTGCCAATCAAGATGGCCATGCCACAGATATCTTCACGGGTGTATTTAATGGTGCAGGTCATAGCATAACGGGGCTTTATATAAATCAATCTTTCGTTATTGCCGACGAGAATCAAACTGAAAACGTTGGGTTGTTTGGTAGGGTAGGATACGCAGACATACAAAATGTAACTTTAGTTAATCCTCAAATAACTGTCACTCACGAGCTTGATCCTACAGTTGACCAAGATGCAAATGGGCTCCCCGACTGGGGTGATGACGCGTTAGTTTCAACGACAAACGCAACGGGAGCATCACTGAGCGTTATTCATAATTTCCCTAATGTGTTTGCCGGAGCTGTAGCTGGCTCATCAAGTGGGTCACTGACGCTCAAGAATGTTACGGTATCGAATGCAGTTGTGAGCGGGGCAATTTCAGGTGGACTCCTAGGTTCAGTAGCGGATGCATATGGAACCAACGCGGGTGAAAATATACTCATCGCTTTTGGCCAGGGTCAAAACGGTCGTGGATCGCTGATTGATACGATAAATGTTTCGGGCTACATTTCGGGAACCATGACCGGTGGAGTTGTTGGCTACGCACCGGTTATCGGCTTTGAGGCGAGAGTTGTTATAACAAATGTCTCCTCAACGGCAGAAGTTCAGGGCAACATGTCGGGTGGAGTGTTGGGAATTGGCCTAGCCGTTAATTCTTTGGTACCAGGCGCGGGTAATGATTTGGCCTTTAGCGATGCGGTCATTACGGCACTTGGTGGCCAGCAGGATTTAACCGGTAAAGTCATAACCTTAAGCAATGTTACCAGCAGCGGATTGGTGAGCACCTGCGAGGTTACTTCTGGTATCAGGATAGGATCTTTGGGTGGCGTCGTTGGAATTGGTGTCGGCTTAAGTATGTCTAATGTAAAAGCAACTGGAGCAATTACTTCTTGTACGAATACTGACGATGATTTAGGTCAATACGGTGGATCGTACGGCGGTATTGGTGGTAGTCTCATTTCTTCATCATTGAAGAATAGTAGTGCCACCGGAGATATTACTATTTTTAATGATCATTCAAACGAGCAATCTGGCGGTGGGGTATTGGCCGCAATGGGTGGCATTAGTGGCATTATGGCAGTTATGAGCGATCAGAACGGGCAGCCAGCTGTTGATACGGTAACAGCTTCAGGAAATCTACTCGCCGAGGGGGATGATGGCTTAGCTAACATTATTGGTGGAATGTTTGGAGCATATGTTGGCGGAGGCACGATTACAAATAGCCATGCTTCAGGTACTATTCGTAATGCAACCGGTGATGGAAATGTCGCAGCTCTATCAATAGCCGGCGGATTTAACGGTCTGACGTTCGGTCTTGATGCCCGATTTGTAACCTCATCAATACTATCGATTCTATCGGGTGGAGCATTAGATGACTCACCAACCAAGGGTCTAGTCGTAAAAGATTGTTACGCCACTGGTTCGGTAACCACTGACCGCACGCGAGGGATCGGTGGGCTCATTGCAATTAACGGTGGTTTCGGTGGATTGGCGGTTGGTGAAATTGACTTTCAAAGTGTCTACGCCACGGGTAACGTACTCAAAGAAGGGCCTACTAATGCTTTGATCTACACAGGAGCAGAAGGCGATCCACAGGATTCGGATACTGCATTTTCAACAATTGCACAAAATGATGCCACTGCACATATTACCGGTGGGTTGTTTGGTATGACAGCTGGAATGGACATTACGAATGCTATGCAAGGGTTCTTTGACGGGGAGGATGATCCAAATAACGGACTCTATATATTTAATTCGTACGCCACCGGTAAGGTGGAAGGGCTCATTTCTGGTGGATTGATCGGTGCCGCTGAATTACGTACTACTGTCAACAAGTCTTATGCAACGGGGTCTGTTGATGGCACGTTTGCTGGTGGACTTGTCGGCGAGACTGGTCTTGCTTCGACTATCGGTGTGTCGGCTCTTGCCAATATTGTTTTGGCAGATTATACCAACGAATTGCCTGATCAAGTTTTGAATGGTATCCGACAGAGTATAAACTCCCTAACACCTGTCCAAATTAATAATACTTATGCTACAGGAGCAGTTAAAGGTCATGAGTTTGATGTAAGGTTGACTGGTCTGGTATTTGAAAATCCTAATACTACGCCTGCTCGCATCCCTGCGGTCATTGGAGGCATAGTTGGACTTCAAGCTGGTAGTGGTATGAAATTGGGTAGCTCATATGCATCAGGCGCATTATCGGTGGCTACTGTCGATGAACAACCAATTGACACCTCAACAGTTCGCCTACCAGAGTTACCGAGTTTTGCGGGTGGAATTGCCGGAATGGTATTGGCTGTACCAAAAGCTGATGGAGAAAAGATTCGAGAGTTTTCTACGCCAGATACGGAGTTGCAGGCAGCAGATATGTTCCCCGAACCTACAACCATAGATGGAGTATTCTCGGTATCGCCAATTACCTTAAACGAAAGAGTAGTAACCGGTGGAGCGTTTGGAGTATTCTTATCACCCGTTGGGACGGCATTTCAGGGTGAAGTACCGCAAGATGTATTTTATAGTGTCTCAGATATTTATTATGATCGAGCTAAAATCGATACCTCAGCGTGTGATGGCTTTACAAACCCTTCAGATAGAGTGCAAACCCTATGGGATCAGTTCTTGTCTCGCAATGATCGTACAACCCTTGAAACGTACTATGAAAACCATAGCCTCGCAGACGATCCAACGATGTTGTCACTTGATACGTTGTATGAAGGACCTGGTGACACCTACGACCCCGCCTACACTAGTATTAGCTGTACAACGGTAAATGCGAATAACTCGAATCCAAAATACTTTATTGCCAATGACGCAAATTCTCCTATGAATACCTGGGACTTTAATGCTATTTGGAAGGTTCGTAAAGATGACTATCCAAAATTCGTGGCAGGTGCGCAAGATCCAGATGGTCCAGATGATCCCGGCAATCCGCCAACGCCCGGTTCGACTACCTCGACAAATACAACCAATACTCCCAATACCGACATCTCTACTTCTCCCGATGTAACCGAAATTATCCAGCGATTAGCACAGCGAGGTGCTGCAGGCCGGACGGTAGAGCAAGTCAAGGGACTTAAGGCCATACTAGCCCGTGTGCCCGTCTTCTTGGCTAAGAGCATTCCTTTCTCACTCATTTTGTTATTGCTTATCTTGGCGGCTATGTATTCGTATCAGGCACAGCGCGAATATCACCAGCTCAAGATTTACCATAATAATATTCGGCGCATTATTGCCACTAAGGAATCGGTAGATAATTATCTTGCCATAACGACTCACTACCTCAACACACCAGTGGCAATTATGAGTGGTGCTGTAGAGCTGCTCGAGTCTCTTAAGAAGATTACTGGCCCCCGAGCCGCAAGTATTCGAGCAAAAATTAAGCGCTTTAGTGATGATGCCGCCGGTCTTTTGTCGGCCAACCAAGTATCAAACGCCCAGTCGGCAAATGACGAACGTCTTATCCGTCATGATCAGCCTAACCCTCTCAAGGCTAAGGCAGTCTGGGTGCCGGCAGTCATTGCTCTTGGCTTACTGGTAATGGCCAACGCCCTATTTGTCTATGCAGATGTCTTTAACCGCTCACCGTATCGCATGGGTGTAGAATTAGCCCTCTACGCATTAGGTGTCTTCTTGATCGCCCTTGCCTACCGCTATCGTAACTTCATGGCTGTTTCAAAAGAGGTGGTTAAGAAGCAGCTCGCTATGGAATCACAGTTGTATCAGCGCCGCGAGGCATTCTTGCCAGAAGCTGCTCAGATTGTCGGCAAACACTATGACGATCTTCAAGCAGCAGCCGAACCACTCGCTAAAGTTGCCGAAGCAAAACTCTTAATGAATGGATTAGATATGCTAGGTGGTATCAGTGAAGGGCTGCAAAAGGTTCAGCGTTTTGCTAACTTTGAAGCCGAAGCCCCGCTGTTTGACGTCAGTACATACGTTCAAAAAGCCGTGCAAGCACATAGTGCTGAAGCTGCTGCTCGGCACATAACCGTAGAAGCTAAGGTTTCATCTGGTTTGGTTGGGTATATCCAGCCCGAGGCTGCTAAGCAGCTTGTAGATTCTCTGGTGGATAACGCCGTTAAATTTAGCAAAGACGGTGGACATGTCGAAGTTAGTACTTACAAGCGATTTAACAAGCTGGTAATTTCGGTCAGTGATAATGGGGTTGGCATATCGTCGAGTAAACTTCCTAGCCTGCTCAAGCCATTCTCTCGAGGCACAGACTCTATGCAGTATAACTACGAAGGTCTAGGCCTAGGGTTGTACACCGACAAAGTTATAACCGATCGCCTTGGTGGCACGCTAGAGATTCGTAGCAAACTTGGCGAAGGTACAGTTGCTACTATTACTGTTCCATTCCAACACGAAGCTAACGCTTTGGTACCGATTCTGGTTACCCCCGAAGCTTCCGCCTAAGAAAAAATCGAACAATTAGCGTGGACGTGCAAGATGTATTATTCTATCGAGGCTGTTACTTGACTTGTAGTTTTTGGAGATCGTGTATGATCTCGGCAGCGTGCTGAGCCGGGTCGACTCCAAGGTATTCTTTGACGATAGTTCCCTGAGGGTCAATGATGTACGTGTTACGTAAAATACCCAGGAAAAGCCGGCCAAATAGTTTACGTTCGCCCCAAGAGTTATAAGCTTTAATGGCTTCGGCGTCTGGGTCGCTCAAAAGGGTAAAGTTGAGATTGTGCTTTTTAGCGAAATTAGCATGAGAACGAACAGAGTCACGACTGACGCCAACGACTTCGGCATTACCTAGGGCGGCTATTGATTCACGAGCATCGCGGAAATTGCAAGCTTCTGCCGTGCAGCCAGGGGTATTATCTTTAGGGTAGAAATAAAGGACTAACCATTTGCCGGCATAATCTTTGAGCGTGCGAACGGTGCCTGTTTGGTCGGCGAGACTAAAGTTGGGTGCTTGACGTGACACAGGATCTCCTCTATCGTACTAATTTATACTACTAGTATGCCACAGCTCACACACCTGTATGAATTTCGTCAAGTATTAGCCGACTATCATATGTCGGACGAAGCGCAGCGCCTCCTCGCTCAAGCACCGCTGGTCATTCTTACGGGCATTACTTCGTCTGGCCGCAACACCATTATTCGTGAATTACTAAAAACCGGTAAATACCATTTTGTTATTTCCGACACCACCCGACCTCCTCGTGCTAATGATGGTGTTATGGAGCAAAACGGAGTGGAATATTGGTTTCGAACCGAAGAAGATATGCTAGCAGATCTACAAGCTGGTGCGTTCATTGAAGCAGCCATTATTCATGAACAGCAGGTTTCGGGTATAAGTGTTCGAGAATTGCAGGCGGCCAGGGCTGACAATAAAATTGCCATTAATGAAATTGAAACACAGGGCGTTGAGCGTATTATGCAGGCTGTGCCGAGGGCATTAGTACCGATCTTTGTACTGCCACCAAGTTTTGAAATCTGGCAAGAACGTTGGGCAAAACGGGGTGTAATCACAGAAGAAGAACATACCAAACGGATGAATAGTGCTCGCGCAGAACTTGACATGGCGCTCACAAAAGGGTATTATCACTTTTTAGTAAACGATGATTTAACGAAGGCCGTTTCTGGCATTCAGAAAATTGTCGCTGGCACTTTAGACCCCATGCATGAAGCAGCAGGTCGACGAGTCGCTCAGCAAATCCGAAGCAAACTATAAGCGAGTACAACCCTTCTTATGACCGAAATTAACATCCGATCTTATGAATTAGAGCGTGAAGCATATTCACGTAATCGCCGTAAACCGGTGGATTTCCTACTAGACACGTTAGCTCGAATTGATATGGTTGACAGGGTAGTTATGCGCGCATTAACTCGTCACGATACTCGTCGCCAAGCACGTGAAGCCGAAGTCATGGAGAAATCTACACTTTTGTTTCATTTAGCTCGGGAGTTTAGGTATACTCCATCAAACATGGGCGCACCAGTTTCGGTGAGTCCGTACCCGTACGATGGTAAAGAAGGCTATGTGGTGCACTTCAGTTACGCTCGATTTCTAAGTATAAGGCAAGCTACAGCGATTATTGAACCTGTTGAGCAGCTCACTGCTCAAACTGCCGATCTAACTGCTTCAATTTTTGCTGGCGAAGCACCGAACTTTTATCAGCACGGTCAACCGGTAGAATTTAAACATGAGGGCATGATCCGTGCTATGACCCACATGAATGATGCGCTCAGAGAACAGATAATCTAGCTATAGTAAGAAAGAAAATCTGACGTATTGGCACTTTGGCTAATAGAGTGCTAAAATGAACCTATGTTAACGGATAGACAGCAGCGTATTTTACAGGCTATTGTCGAACAATATGCCGAAGTGGCCAGCCCGGTAGGCTCTAGTTTGTTGGCCAAAGTATTTGATGTGTCATCTGCCACAGTTCGCTCAGAAATGGCTGAATTGGAGCGCCAAGGCCTCATCACTCAGCCACATACCAGCGCAGGCCGCATACCAACTGATGAAGGCTACCGCTTTTACGTCAATCATATGAGTGAATCAAATCATGGCGCTGCCGAGACACCGGCTGAACGGCGGGTCGAAAAGGCACTGGCTAGCCGTGTGGCCGGTGGCGGCGAAAGTGAACGTATTATCAAAAACGCTGTCGATACTCTCGTAGAATTGACCCATAACCTCGGCATTGCAACCATTGGCGATCAACTATACATGAGCGGACTATCTAACTTATTTGGTCAACCAGAATTTATGAATAGTGGTCAAGTGCGTGAAGTAGCTCGACTGCTTGATAATCTCGAACCATGGCTCTACGAAGCTGCCCCCAACGAGCCACTGAGTGTCTATATTGGTCACGAGAACCCTATTGGCCGTAGTGCCGGCTGTTCGCTGATCGTTAGTCGTTTTAGAAGTAACTTTAGTGACCATAGCTACATTGGCGTTCTCGGTCCTACCCGTCAAAGTTACCGTGATGTTATGAACCTAGTTCGACGCACCGGCGAAGCATTAGAAGGAGTACTGTATGCCTAAAAAATCAACCCCATCCACACCTCAGCAACCACAAGACGGCTCAGGATCTACCAGCAAGCAGTCTGGCCTTTCTGCGCGCATACAAGTTGAGCAGCTCACTCGTCAGGTGGCTGAGCTAACCGAGGCACTACAGCGTGAACGCGCCGATGCAGCCAATATTCGTCGCCACCATGACCAGCAATTGGGAAGTCTCAAACAGCTTATTACCGTGCAGGTAATCGAAGAATTGCTGCCGGTTATCGATAACTTTGAACGCGCGCTAAAGCATGTGCCCGCCGATCTTGTTGATAACGCTTACGTGAAAGGCGTCCAGGGCGTTGTAAAGCAGTTTGAGTCAACTCTGTCAACGATGGGCGTACAACGTATTGCTACGGTCGGACAAGCCTTTAATCCGCATCTCCATGAAGCTGTCAGCGCTGAAGGTGAGGGTGATGTCGAGCAGATTAGCGAAGAACTGCAAGCCGGTTACCAGTTGGGCGATCAAGTCATCCGCCATGCTATGGTCAAAGTGACGCGCTCCTAGATAATCATTCGAACTTGTAGCTATATGTAATTAGTTACAAACCTGGTTTGAGCATTACAAATGAGTTGTACATCGTTAAGCATATGCGCTACTATTGTTACATGCGTCGTGTCCATCGACAGATTTTCATGCAAGCTATGCTTGTTGCCTCCATCGCCTTAAGCGTTGCCGCTCTTCGTGCCTTCCCGGCCAATGCAGCCACCTGTGGTGATAAGGGTTTTGGCTATGTTTCTATGGGTGCTCAAAGTTTTGTTGCCGCCGGCTCAGCAAACACAAATTACAAAATCTGGAGCCGTATGCAGGGTCCGGCAACCAGCACATATTTACTCCAAGTCGGTTCTACCTGTTACGAAATTGGTGGATCAGGCCTCTCAACTTCAGCTTGGACTTGGACAGATCGCATCGATGGCGTATCCAAAACAGTTAGCATCACCGGTTCACAAACAGTCACACTCTATGGCACAGCCGATGGAGTCCTCCTCGACCGCATTATTTTCACTCAATACACTGACGGACCTTGCGCCTCAATAGCCGGTACAAACTTAGGCGATGAGTGTGCCGCCTATTCTGGTTCCGTGGCAAATATCGCACCAAGCGTAACCTTTACTGTCAATCCTTTAACGGGTACAGCGCCTTTGAATGTGAATTTGGGCGTTACTGCGACTGATTCTGACGGTACGATAGCTAGCATAGTACTGAAGCGCGGCACGACTACCATTGGTCCTATAAATAATAATGGTACCCTGACAGATACACTGTCGACCGCTGGAACATACACCTACACCATTACCGTCACCGATGACGATGGTGCGGCCACCACCAAGACCGCCAATGTAACTGTTAACGCTGCCCCAGTGGTCAAGATGGGCGACTGTACAAATGACAATAAGGTAGGACTTGACGATCTTACGAAGTTAGCGAGTAAGTGGCTTATGCAAAATGCGGTATATGCTGATTGTGATTTTGATGGCGATAAAACAGTAGACCTTAATGATCTAACAATCTTAGGAAATAAATGGGAAATATAACGATGAAGAAAATACAATACAAACGAAAAAATAGCCAAATACTAGCAGTAATTCTAGTATTAGGATTTGCGGTTGTCGGTACTATAATGTTGGTTTTCAGTAAGGCAGCTACAACAACTGGACTCTCGTTGAGTTCGTCAACAACTAATTACACGGTTGGCTCAACCATAACAATGGATATTAATTTAACAAGTACCGAAGCAGTTGCTTCTTTTCAATCAGACCTTACATATGATTCGGCTCGGTTAACGTTAGGAACATTAACAGCTACGCAAGATCCATTCGACGCCTGTGTGAAAAGTCCAGCTAGTGGTGCAGGTAAGATCTATTTAGCATGTGCCTCTTCAACGGGGACGAAGACGGGAACGTTTAAGGTGGCTACTGTTACGTTTACAGTTTTGGCTACAGGCAGTACAAGCCCGGTCAGTACATCGATTGGAATCGCAAGTACATCTAAAATAAAGCGAGCTGATTTGACTGTGCCATGGAATGGTCCGGTAGCTGCCGCTATTACATTTAGTCTTATAACACCCGACATTACTCCGCCCACACCAAGTGGAATAACAATGTCACCTTCGGTAAATCCCGTAACTGGCACCGTTACATTTAGTGCTACGGCAACTGATAATGTCGCAGTTTCAAAAATGGAGATTTACGTCAATAATGCAAGGATCGGTACGCCATCTACAGGTGGTAGTGTGTCTGCTACCTGGGATTCCAATAGTTTAGCTGACAATACGGGAACTGGTTATCCTGTCTTTGCAAGAGCTTATGATAGCGCTTCACCTACTCCAAATACCAAAGATTCAGCAATCTTCTACGTGAAAGTACAAAATAATAAGCCAGACTTAGTGGTAACCAATATTGTAGTCACGCCTGTAACTCCAGCTACTTTAATACCCGTAAAGGATGGACTGGTTAAGTTAAGTGCTGTAATTCGAAATAGTGGTACGGCAGCAACTCCAGCTGGTGTTGCAAATACCATCGCCTTCACTTCAAATGGTGCTGCAATTGGAGAAATTGCCGATACTGCAAGCTTAGCTCCTGCTGCAAGTAGAACGGTAGAATTGACGACGCAGTGGAAAGCAACCTTGGGCGCCCAATCTATAGTGGCAACGGCAGATAAATACGATCTCATCGCCGAGGGATCACTTGCAAATACGTACACACTACCTACATTTACCGTTTATAAGCTTGGTGATGCAACTAAGGATGGTATAGTTGGACTGGATGATTTAACAATTTTAGCTAGTAAATGGAATAGTACTGGTGCGACGTTCTTTGACGGTAACTTTAATGCCGATAACGTCGTAAACCTTGATGACTTGACTATACTAGGAAGCAGCTGGGGTCAATAATGAAGAAGATGCGCGTAAAAGCCCAACAGAATAGGATTATAATTGCACTTATTGTAATTTGTTTTGCAATAATTGGAGTTGTGATGTTGGTGCTCTCTCGTGCGGCAACTCCTAACCAATCTGCTTTAGTTCAGGACGCTACAGCATCTTTGTCGCTAACACCTAATAGCGGAACATTTGCTCCTGGTTCGACAATCAGTTTCGACGTTAAACTTAATAGTAGCGATGCGGTTGCCTCTTTCCAATCTGACTTAACATATGATGCATCGAGATTTACCTTTGTAAGTCTGACCGCCACCCAAGATCCATTTGATGTTTGCGTGAAAAGTCCAGCTAGTGGTGCAGGTAAGATTTATTTAGCTTGTGCCTCTTCAACGGGGACGAAGACGGGAACCTTTACCGTTGCAACGATTAAACTAACAGTGTTGCCTGTAACAGGTTCTGTCTCATCTACAGTCTCGCTTGCAGACACTTCGAAAGTAAAGCGTTCAGATCTATCTCTTGCATGGTCAGGTCCATCGACGGCTGCTACCTTGACGCTTGGTACTTCGGGAGGAGGGGGAAATGGCGGTGGTTCAGGTGGCGGCACTGGAGGATCTGGTGGTGGAACCGGTGGGACTGGTTCATCAGGAGGCAGCTCCACTTCAACTGGCGGTACCACGGGAACAAGCACAAGCTCTGGTGGGTCAAAGCCAAGTGGTAGCTCGACATCCTCTGGTGGTGGTACGCAAGCTGTACCTAGTACGGTTAGTGTTGGAGAAGTGAGCGCCAGTAGCGCAAGTGTTTCGCTACTCATTACGAATTCCGAAGGTAAGCCAGCTGCTGGTGTGACGGTAATGTTAGCAAACAAAGAAGCTATGAGTGATGCCAACGGTATCGTTACGTTTACGGGAGTAGCTCCCGGTAAATACAAAGTCACTGCAAAAAGCGGAGTTCTTGGCGCTTCAGCGGTTTCTGAAATTGTGGTTGCCGATGGCGCAACAGCCAAGGTTCAAGAATTTACCGTTAAGCTCAATAAGCAGTTCAACTTCCTGCCGTATGTCGGTATTGGTGCTGGCGCCATTGTGCTCATAGCCTTACTAGTTGCAGCTCGTCGCAAACTGATGGAGAAAAAAGAACATTCCAGACATTTTGCAGGCTTAGACAATAAAGTATATGTTGGAGGCCAGTCCGACACAGCCGAAATTAAAGATCCAGCCAATAATTTAGTTGCAAGTTTGGTGACGCCTCATGATGGAGAGTCCGACAAAGCTGAAGAAACCGAAGCCTTACAGTCGCTTAAGAGCACTCCCAAAGTAGAGAACAGTGACACACTTGAACAGATAGAGAAAAAAGTTGGAGCTAACAAAGTTGAGACGGTTAAAGCAGAAGAAAAAACTACTAAACCAGCCGATACGGCAAACTTTACGCCCAATTTAATTCTCCCTAAAAAACCAAAGCCAACTAATACTTAAGACTCTTTAACAGAGGTAAAAAACTTCGTTAGCACTCTTGACATGAGAGTGCTAATTGCTTTATGATACAATTGTTTTAGCACTCAAACATATAGAATGCTAACTTTATACGTACAAATATTCGAATAGAAGGAGATAACAAATGGGTAAAATTATCGGAATCGACTTAGGTACAACTAACAGCGCAATGGCGGTAATGCAATCTGGAAAGCCAGAAATTATTGCCAACTCTGAGGGTGCTCGTACCACCCCTAGTGTTGTAGCAAAAAACAAAAACGATGAACGATTAGTCGGCCAGGTGGCTCGTCGCCAGCAAGTGACTAATTCAGCTAATACTGTATATGAAGCCAAGCGCTTAATTGGTCGTAATTTTAATGACAAAGAAGTGCAGCGTGACCTGAAACTGATGGGCTACGAAATTGTAAAAAGTGGCAATGGTGTTAAGGTAAAGATGGGCGACAAAGAGTATAGCCCTGAAGAAATCAGCGCTATGGTGCTCAGCAAGCTGAAGGCCGATGCAGAGAAGTTCTTGAACGACAAAGTAACCGAAGCAGTTATTACCGTACCCGCTTACTTTGACGACAGTCAGCGCCAAGCGACCAAAGATGCTGGTAAAATTGCTGGACTGGAAGTTAAGCGCATTATTAACGAACCAACCGCTGCTGCTTTGGCCTACGGCCTGGATAAGGGCAAGAAGAGCGACGAAAAGATTGCTGTCTTTGACCTTGGCGGTGGTACCTTTGACGTCTCAATACTCGAACTTGGTGACGGTGTCTTTGAAGTGAAGAGCACCAACGGTGACACGCACCTTGGTGGTGCCGACTTTGACCGTGTCATTGTCAACTACCTGGCCGAGGAATTCAAAAAAGACTCTGGCGTGGACGTTTCAGATGACAAGGCTGCGATGCAGCGCTTGCGCGACGAGGCCGAAAAAGCCAAGATTGAACTGTCTACTACTAACGAAGTTGATATTAACTTGCCATTCTTGACTGCT
>CAYXHO010000010.1:0-15955 GCA_964465215.1 uncultured Candidatus Saccharibacteria bacterium
GTAGTGTATTGAATACCCGCAACAACAAGTACGGCAACTACCAGCACACCAACTATTCCCGATACCACATTAATGACAATGATGAGAAGCCTTGTTATCCCACAACTATCTGAGTCGATTCCCTTAACGCAGTCTATTCTAACGCCACAACCGCTTGATTCAGAATCACCACGGCAATCAACAACTGGCAGGCTAGCCGTAGGATCATCCACGTTCGGTATACCATCACCAGTCAAGGCAGGTATATCACAAAATGAAGGTCTAGCGCCTGTTCTATCTGCACAAAGTGAAGCGTTGTAA
Organism: uncultured Candidatus Saccharibacteria bacterium; assembly: GCA_964465215.1. Lineage (GTDB taxonomy): Bacteria > Patescibacteriota > Saccharimonadia > Saccharimonadales > AWTP1-31 > CAYXHO01. Next base: position 301 of record CAYXHO010000010.1, read on the forward strand.
GGCTGCGTACAACTTGAAGGCTGCGAGCTGGTTCCATTACATGCAGCATTGGATGTATCGTAAGCAGTTGTTCCAATCTTATTTTGCAACTGAGCTTCAGTGTAGGCTCCTGAGTCTATCTGAGACCGGAACCACGAAAGGTAACCGTCTGTCCAGTCTTTCGTGCACGAATCTTTATCTGAACTATTTTTACAATAAGGTTCAACATACAGTGCTGCGACCTTAAGGACACACTCTCCCCGTGCCGACTGTCCTTCACGAGGACATGACCCTAATTTATTATTAAAGGCATTGTAGTTCGCCGTCGAATCTGCGGCGAAAACAGTAGGTACGGCAAAGATAAAGGGTACCGCAAGAATAGCTACGAGCAGTGCATACTTGGCAAATCTTGTTTGTATTTTTTTAGCTTGAATCATTAGTAGTACTTATACTTTAAATAGCCCTCTTCTGCAATAGGATATCACTGGGTTATTGAGTCTTTTTGATAATCTTATTATCTTCCATTATAATCTTATAGTGAGCGTTTAACATAAGCATAATGTAATTATTATTGCTATTTGATACATACATGAATAAAAATCTCCTCAGAATATTTTCAGCCACCATTCTCTTGGTGTTTTTGAATATTATCGGAATCTCTTCGATATACGCACCCAAAGCCGCAGCGGCCGACCCAAAACCAAACTATGTAGTTAGATGGAAAAATGATCAAAAAGGCCAATTTCCACTTACAATTTCTAGCAGTTGGTTCAAGAGCTATGAAACCAAGTCAACAAATGGCAAGAAATCGTCGTCGTCTATACCGATCACGGAAAGCATGGCAAGTACCGGCGACCAGTCTAGTGAAGATTTACTATTTGTTGTCATAAAAGCTAATTCTTTTAAATCTAATAAAGATTGTGAGATTCAGCTTAAAGTTACCCGACCCATAGGGAACCAATCAGTTGTGACTGTCGCAGGCTACAAACCCACACAATCTTCCATGGCTATCTGTTCTGAGGCACTAATTGCTGCGATGGATGCAGCCGTAGAACCGGATGGAGACAATACTGCAACAGGACCAGCGAGAGATCAAGATCCGAATACTGATACCGCCGAAGAAACTGCAGCCGATGTGCAGGCAGTCGCCGAAGCTACTGCTACAACTGACGAATCATGCGAGAACCAAGGCGGTGTAACGAGTTGGTTCGTATGTCCGGCCATAGACCTTATCGGTGGAGCACTTAACACTATCGACCGACAAATAAATCGATTACTTGAGATTGATCGAGATAAATATGCAACGAACGACGCCATGTATGAAACATGGACACAATTTAGAAACATAGCACTTACAATTTTAATCTTGGCTATGCTAGTCATGGTTGTAAGTACGGCACTTGGAATTGGCGCACTAGATGCATACACGGTTAAAAAAGCGTTCCCCCGCATGGTTGTGGCTGTCATATTTATTATTCTATCTTGGTATGTTGTTGTCTTTTTAATTGATCTATCAAATATTGTCGGGCGAGGTGTATTGGGACTAATGACCTCACCGTTTGGTGGCGGCGCAGCAAATCTATCTTCATTATTTGGCACTAGCGTACAAAGTGGCTCGGTTGTAGGAGGCGGACTGGTGGTTGGGGGGCTGGCACTTGGAGCTGGGGCAATCGCTATTCAAGGTGCACTTGGTGTTCTATTAAGCTGGCTTGCAAGTGGCCTGCTTGTATTAGCTCTAGCATTTCTGGTACTTATCGCGCGACAAATGTTTGTCATTGTATTAATGCTCTTTGCACCAGTTGCAATTCTTTCTTGGATTTTCCCTGGAAACGACAAACTATGGAAATTATGGTGGCAAAGCTTTAGCAAATTACTACTTATGTACCCTATGATTATGGCCCTTATCGCTTCAGGTCGAATATTTGCTGGTGTCATTAACGACACTGCTGCAGCTGGAGCAGAAGGAAGTTTGCTTAATCCAATTCTAAAACTAACAGCTTACATTCTTCCATATGCATTTATTCCATTTACCTTTAAAGCGGCTGGCGGTGCATTTGGTAACTTAGCTGGCATGGTTAATGATCGTAGTCGCGGTGTGTTTGACAGACTTAAGAAAGGCCGACAAAATTCTGCGCAGCAGATGGGAAGTAACTTAAAAACCGGCAAATTCTTGAGATCTAACAATTCAGATGCCAATTCTCGAATAAACAGGTTAAATCGTGGACTAAGTATGGCTACTAATGTTGGGCAAGCTGGTCTTCGTCCATCGCGATGGCGCTCAAATATTCAGGCTGCAACTTCAACGGCAGATTTTGCGCATGCCATGGAAGCAGCAGAAAAAGACCAAGCATGGAATGCAATTAGCGGGAACGATGACCTTATGCTAGCTGGAATGAATGGTCGTGGAACAATGGAAGATGTTCGATCATATCTTGCAGCTAGAGGCTACCAAGGCAGGACACTTGATCAGTATGTCGCCCAGGTTATGCAGGCTAAAAGATCTATGGGCAACCATGCGTTTGGAGTTGCGGCAGCAGCTACTCTTCCAGGTACCGGTACGGCGTTTGCTGGAGGCGCCGGTGAAATGCTTGCCAATATTGCTCGAGCGTCTGAGGGTGATTCAGGCTTGGCTACCAGAATTCTTGCAAAAGCAAGAAAAAATGCAGAGGGTGCGAGACGTTTCGATTTATCGGGTGCCGGCTTTGGGGCTACGGCGGGACAATTAACTGCGATGGTTGAAACAGGTGTAACGCAGCAAAGAATTAATGATGCCACTGAACATCTTACCGATGAAGCACTATTTACTAATGGCGCGGGTGCTATGATCGGCGGAAGAGGTCAGTCGGTAAACAATCTTGTTCCAGCTATGCAGCGCCGAATTAACAGGGCTCAGCAAGCTGTTTCTGCAGCACACTCTTCCGGAGATCAAGCACAAATTCTTGCTGCTGAACGCGAGTACAAACAAGTTATGGCTTCTACAGCGAGCTTACTCGATGTAGCAAGTTCGGTTAGCCCGGAGAATGCTAAAATTTTGGCAGATAACCTTTTTGCAACTGCAACTACTCGGCCATCAACTGAAACTGTACTGGATAAGGCTTCGGGTAAAAAGGTAACTCGAAGGATTAATGTTACAGAAACTGTCGGACAGACAATAGAAGCTTTTAGGGAAGATGTTGAGTTTGGTCAAATGCGCCGTGAATATGGCGCACAGCAAAGAGCACAATACGACAGACAACAAGCTGCTCTGACTCAGATACCTGGGCAACCACCAGGAATTCCAGGAATTCCAGGAAGTGGTCCTATCCCAGGAATAGGCAATCAGTTTTAAACTTCGTTGACATTTACCTTAAATTGTGCTAATGTTAAATAATCATGGTTAACGGCAATTTTCCTGACGGTCAGCCCTACGGTTATTCTCCTGACCAACCTGCACCACTAAATTCCACCCCCTCACCTCAAGATGTATTAGTTGGCGTCTTTGGTCATGCTGTAGGTGTTGACCCATCAAATCCTTATGGAAAACGAAAACCTGTATTTCTTCCAAATGACTACGGTAAAATTTCCGCAAATCCTTCATTCACGGAACTTGGTCATGAAATCAACGATCAATTTGATAGTCACCTGGAAGCAGGCAAGACTGAATCCGCTGCAGATCGGGAAATAGTAATTGAACCCGCAAGAACAGTACTTCTGGGTATTCGAAATAGCGTAAACAACGTGCGCTTAGCGCGTAAATCGAGACAGTTGGAGAAAGCCGAGAAAGCCGCAGACCGGACTTTGGAGATCACTCAAAGTGTAATTGCTCGCTCAGGTGATATAGTAACGCCTGGAGAAACACCCAGGTCAGAGGTAAGGCATCGAAATAGGCTTGAAGTACTACGGGGGAAAATATCTCATCATGAGACAGATGGTTTCTATAAGAATCGAGACGCTGGTCGAAGTACTGAGCATTCCCACAAAACAAAGCAGCATCGTAAATTTGTGCGAAAAGCAACAAAAACTTACAAAAAAAGAGATCAACTTCGTAATGACGTTGTAGGTCTTCAAAATAAAGCTGAACGCTACGACTTAGCCCGTCGTTAATTAACCAACCTCAAAATTTTATACATTTTGTTCTCTTGTATTGAGTGCCTGGGAATGCATTGTGCGATACAATAAAATACATGGCTAACTACAAGGTCCTGCAAGATATTGAGGCGGAGGATAAATTTCTTGGTCCGCTAACACTCAAGCAGTGTATCTTTGCTGCTATCGCAATTGTGGGTGGCTACTTATCATATATTTTAATTAGTCGCGGAATCTGGGTTATAGCCATGCCGCTTTTTCCGGTTATTATCGTAACTGGTTTTCTGGCATTTCCTTGGGGAAGAGATCAACCCACCGAAGTATGGCTACTTGCGAAGCTGCGTTTTATGTTTAAGCCCCGAAAACGAGTTTGGGATCAATCGGGCGTTCAAGAAATAGTCCACATTACCGCACCACCAAGTGTCGAACAATTTACAGGCGATAATCTAACTCAAAACGAGGTAAAAAGTCGCCTGAAAGCTCTTGCCGATACTATTGATAGTCGCGGCTGGGCGATAAAGGGCACCTCTGGACAGCCGTTAACTATGGACGATAGTTCTTCGGACCGTCTTGTTGGTCCGTCAATTCTTCCATCAGTCTCTCGGGGCAGCGGAGATTTACAAGAAACAGATATTTTTGATAGTGCACTAGCCACTGATATTTCAAGCAAGATATCGGCTAGCTCATCTCAGCACCGTCAAGAAGCAGTGTCCACCATGCAGCAATCTGCACAAGGTCAAGCTTCAAGCGACAATTTCTGGTTTATGCATCAACCTGCCGCAGCCAACGGGCTTGCTAGTTTTAGCACCCAAAGTCAGACAATGCAAGTTAGCGAGGATAACTTATCTCCTCTCTTTAGCAATAAGCAAGAGCAAACTTCACCCGATGAAGCGTTGTTACTAAATTCAATTAAGCAACATAAAGAGCTCGAGCATCAGGATTTCCGTAATCATAAAACAATAGTACCTACCGACCCCAATCGTCCTACTCCACCAGTGACACCCCCGACAGCACCTGCTACAATTAATCTTGCTAGGAACAACGATGATCGTACCATTGATAGCCTTGCTCGCGAAGCAGGCGGGGATGAGGTAGTTGTTCCACTACATTAGGGAGTAAACGCAGGGTGGGTAAATAGTTTTACATGGATCCATACAGTCAACCAAGCGCACAGCCTATTGCCGGCGGTCAGTCCGGTAGTTATTCAGCACCGCAAGGTTTTCAGCCCACACCCCAGGCGAATACACCTGCAGCGCCACCAAACCTAGGAATCGGTGGCCAAGCCTATGCCATGCCGGGAGCTGTCGCTCCAACTATGCCGACTCCCAATATTTATGGTCAGAGCGGTGCACAGTCAAATGCTAGCGTACAGGCTCCGGCAGCGGCTGCCACTAAATCAAACCCCAACAGTACTCAAAATTCATTGCAAATTGCTGAAATTCGTGACGGTATCGTTATTATGAACGACGGTAGTTTTCGCTCGGTAATCATGGTTAAGTCAATCAACTTTGATTTAATGAGCCCTCAGGAAAGAGAAGCGGTAGAGTTTAGCTATCAAGGGTTTTTAAACTCACTGTATTTTCCAATTCAAATCACCGTTCGATCTCAAAAAGTTGATCTCGGGCCATACATCGAAAAATTAGATAAGATCCGTACCGAACATGACAATATGTTGCTCGCTATGCTCATGGAAGACTACATCAACTTCATGGACCAGCTCAGCGTACAAACAAACATTATGGACAAAAAATTCTACGTTGTTATACCTTATTTTCCTAATGCCGACATTCAGAAAGCTATCGACTCCAGCAAAGGCTACATTAAAGGCCTTAAGGAGTTGTTTGGCAACAAGCCTGAACAGCACATCACCATCAATGAAGCCGACCTAGCAAAAGCCAAAGATGAACTCCGCAACCGCGTACAAGCGGTGCTTGGTGGCTTAATGCAGTGTGGCATACAAGGCCTTCCTCTCGACACGCAAGAATTAATAGAATTGTATTACGACACATACAACCCTGATACGGCGACTCGGCAACAACTGAAAAACTTTGGCGATCTCACTGCGCCAGTAATTACTAAAGGTGAAGGTAACGCCCGACAACCCGAATTAGAAAGGGAAATGCAATAATGGCGTTTGGCAAAAAGAAACAACCAAGCTTAGACCCCGTTGCTGCAGCACAGGCTCAGCGTGCAATGGAAGAACAAGAAGTTCAGGCTGCCTTTCAGAAGGGTGTCACCGCACTCCGTGATTTCATTGCACCAAGTTCACTTGCATTTGAAAATGCCTACTTCCATATCGGCACACGACTCGCACGCACCTTCTATGTATTTGGATACCCCCGACAAATATTTACTGGTTGGTTAAGTAGTATGGTCAACATGGATGAAGTCATGGATTTATCAATCTATGTCTATCCAGTGGAAAGTCAGGTAGTACTTGAAAATCTTCGTAAGAAAGTGACCCAACTAGAGGCCGGGTTACAGATCGATGCCGAAAAGGGGAGAACTCGAGATCCTGGTAAGCAGGCTGCCATCGCCGATGCCGAGGAAATGCGTGACAAACTACAGGTTGGCGAAGAACGCTTCTTCCGCTTTGGATTATACTTCACCATTTATGCCAACAGCATGGATGAACTTGAATTTGTGACGCACAAAATTGAATCAGTACTTGGCCAACAATTAGTCTATTCAAAACCTGCAAGCAGTCAGCAAGAGCAGGCTTTTAATAGTACTATCCCGCAGTTTACTGACCAATTGCAAATTCGACGCAACATGAACACCGGGGCCCTTAGTACGAGCTTCCCGTTCACAAGTGCCGATTTGAGCCAAGATAATGGAATTCTGTACGGCATTAATATGCATAACTCTGGTCTAGTTCTATTTGATCGCTTTAGCCTAGAGAATGGCAACTCAGTGGTATTTGCAAAATCTGGAGCCGGTAAATCTTTTGCTGTAAAGCTCGAAGCGCTGAGAAGCTTAATGTTCGGTACTGAAATATTCATTATCGATCCAGAAAACGAATATCAACGCTTAGCTGAAGCTGTTGGTGGGGCATATGTTCGCTTAAGTCTCAACTCTGCTACGCGCATTAACCCCTTTGACCTTCCAAAAGTTGTTGATGCCGAAGAGGCTGATAACGCTCTTCGGAGCAATATCATAACCTTACATGGACTCCTTCGCCTAATGATGGGTGGTGCGCAAGCTCAAATGGTTGCTGGAGGTGGGGTCGCAGCCATGCCAGTGCTGAGCCCAGTAGAAGAGTCCGATCTTGATGCCGCACTAATTGAAACATACGCTAAAGCAGGAATCACTAACGATCCACTTACCCACAACAGTGTGCCACCCACAATAGTTGATCTGTACGATACATTGCTCCACATGGGCAATACAGGCCCTCAGCTCGCTCAACGAATCCGTAAATACACCACCGGAACGTTTGCGGGTATTTTTAGCCAACAATCTAATACCGACATCAATAATCCTATGGTTGTCTTTAATGTACGCGACCTCGAGGACGAGCTTCGTCCAGTGGCAATGTATATCGTACTTAACTATATATGGAACAAAACCAAGAGTGATCAACGACGACGAATCCTTATTGTTGACGAAGCTTGGCAGCTCTTGAAGTATGAAGATTCAGCAAACTTTATGTTTAGCCTTGCAAAGCGTGCTCGTAAATATAACCTCGGTGTAACCACTATAAGTCAGGATGTCGAAGACTTTATGGCCAGCCGAATGGGTCGCGCTATTGTTGCTAATGCCAGCATGCAGCTTCTCCTCAAACAATCCAGTTCGGCGGTTGATGTTTTGGCCGAAGTATTCAAGCTTACGAGCGAAGAACGAAAACGCCTCAGCCAATTCCCGGTAGGGCAAGGATTATTTTTTGCTGGTCAAAGCCATGTCCACATTCAGATCACTTCCAGTCCAACCGAAATGGGCCTCATTACCACAAATCCAGATCAAGTACAGCAAATCGCGCAGCAGGGCGAACTTAATCAACCGCAAGGCACGATAGATTTGTCTAATCGCTTAACCCCAGGAGTTTAAGCGTGAGTAATCTCGCCTATAAACTTGATGATCAAGAAGATGACGAAGATTTTCTTAAGTCTCTTCGAGAACGAGAAGAGCGGAAAAAACAATTTCGCCTTATTAATGGCGGGGACGGAGATGATGCGTCTGCAATAGACGACCCTGATGATGATTATTCTGACGCAGACGACAATGTTATAGATCTTAACGAGCGAAGAGTTAAAAAAGAAGATTCAGTTAGTGACCTTCAGGCACAAGAAGAACGTTCCGGGTCGGATACTGACAGTCCATTTACCTATTCCGATGAGAAAAAATCTCGTGTATCGGGCCTCGCGAAAAGTTCACGGAGAAAACTTATTTTTGGAAGTCTGTTTGGAGCCGGTGCAATAGCTGGAATTATCGGGGGCGTGATCAGTTTTCTACCCCTTAAAATAATGCACATTACAAACAATTTAGAAAAAGATTCATTTTCAAGTGTAAATTCGGCAGTTGATCGAGCCCAAGAACGATTCTTAAGCAACTATTTTAAAAAGCATGTCATTCCTGGACTGACAAACAATTCTATTTGTCGTAGTACAAAAACCATAGACAAAAGTTGCTATGCAGCAATTCCGGGTCAAAATCCCGTCGAACGACTATATAGCACCTGGCGTGATGCTCGGCTAGAGAATCGACTGGCAAATAAATATGGAATAGAGTTTGCCAGGAAAGGTAATCAGTACACCATATCAATCAACGGTAATGTAAATACCATCAACGATATAGAAGGCTGGAAAAAGAATCCTGACCTTGATATTTGGCAAGCAGTAGGCAGCAAAGATGACGTGAGGCGAGAGCTTAGAAAAGCACTCAGTGAAGAAACTAAATATTTACGAGCCCTGAAGCTGTATGGTCTAGGTAGTTTTGTAGAAAGAAAATACGGTGTAACGCGCTGTGTATTTGCGTGTTCGACGCGTGATAAATTCAGTGACTGGAAGACCCGAAAAAGAGAAGCATTTCAGATAAAAATGGCTCGGGGTCTACAGAGACAAAATGCTGTGCTTGGGTTGGCTATGGAGTGCCTTGTATCGAGTGATTGTGACACCTATGACAGTACCGATGATGATAATATAAGGCGTAATAAACTCGAGAAAAAAATTGATGATTACCTGAAAAGCTCTGGACAACAAGTTGCCGGTGAAACAGTCGAAAAAATCGTAAAAACAGTGGATGGTGTTCAGGCAGAAGGCGGATTATCTAAATTTCTCTTCAGAGAAGTATTTGGAGAAACTGCAGCCAAAATAACCAGCAAAGCACTGCCTGTCATAGGGTGGATTGATTTTGGTGCTACGGTTGTCCGTGTTGCAAAAAACACTGGTCCGGCTATAAAACGGGCACGGTATGCTGTACTTTCGGTTACTGCTGTGCAGACCGCCATGGCTTATTTAAGCCATCGTGACGAAATAAAGAATGGTCGCGTCGATATGGAGCTCATGGGTTCGGTTGCCGATTCTCTAGGTGATGCAGTAGGGGGTAAAGATTACTCCGGCTGGCCGGCCGAATCAAGTCCTCTGTATCAAAAAATCATGGGTACCGGCACAAGTAGTACGACTAGTTTCAATATTTTTGATTCGAAGGCTTACGCGACCAGTCAAACTGCAAAACCACCTTGCGACGATGGGGCCGTTATGACTGCTCGCATCTGTCCAGAAGAAATGTTTGCAACCAATAATGTAGCTACAGATGTTGGCAAAGCATTTCAAACCGCCCCCTTAAATGCTCTTGGTGGAACAGCAGACGTTTGGGAGGCAACATATGGAAGAATTCGAGGGATACCTAGTGCTATACTTCAAAAAGCTATTGAAAATGACCCAGCCTTACAAATAGTGCAGCAAAAAATTGGCGAGATAAGCCAAGGACTTGTAACCACGGCGGCAAAGTATATATTGGGGTTCCCATCTCCCGACAACACGAGTGGGGTGCGCAGGTTTAATACAGCGGCTGCTGGATTTGATGTTATGGCACTTGAATATGGTCAATATGGACTTGGTGCTCAAGAAGTTAGTAATGCTGAAATGGCTGCCATTAAATTAGATCAAAAACAACAACAAGATTATGAATTTAATTCAAAATCATTCGCTGCACGCATGTTTGATACCGAAGATTCTCAATCGTTTGTCTCTCGAGTAGCGATTGCTATGCCAAGCTCGGTACTAGCGTCTGGTCAAAATATAGCAGTTTCGCTTTCGAGTCCCATTTCGCTCTTTACAAAAGGTCTTGCCTCGTTCAGCTCATCGCCCAAAGTTTCTGCAGCCGAAGACTTGCAAAACTGCACTTTCGATATAAATTCTACGGATGAACAATGTGGAAATGATTTTGGCTTACCACAAGTTGGCTATCCTATTAACAAACCAGTTTTTAGTACTGATCCAGACAACTTGACCGACGCAGCATGCGATCAGGCAACTAAAGCCTGGACTGACAACGTTAAAGAAGATCCCAATACGGGTATCGATCTGCATACAACCGTCAACGATTGTCTTTTGCTGGCTGCAAGCATTACAAGTGGTGGTGCACAGTATGATACTAGTCTTGTTCCACAAAGAGATTTGCCGAATGCAAATTCTCAAGCTGGTCCAAACACATCTGGTCCAATACAAAGCACATTTAGTTATGACGAATATGCCTCTATGAGTCATGATCAGCTTGTTAGCAAGATCCTTTCAAATCCTAACTGGCAACCACAAAGCAACAGACCAACTGACGATATAAAAAACGGTATCGCTAAGGACGATCTTATGCGCTTGATTTTAGCTATTGTAGAGAAGGCGAATGTAGTAATTAAGCCATCTGTAATAAAAACTGGGCATAAAGACTGCTCAGGACCAGGACGCACCTCTAATCACTACAGCGGAAATGCAATCGATATAGGTAACGAAGATATAGCACCTCAGCTTGTTCCTTGGCTGTATGCAAACCGTGAAGCACTGGGAATTAATGAGCTCATAATCAGTCCGGTACCTGCTGATGCAAAAACTTTATCGGGCGGTAATCCATTTACTTTTGATACTACCACGATGGATGACCATAAAAACCATATACATGTTTCCGTAAAAGCACCTAAAGTAACCTCTCCTAAATGTGGGGGATCGTAATGAAAAGAGTTCTTAGCTTTTTACTAACCTTTGTTCTGCTTTCTCAGACAACTTATGCTGCTGTCAAACCAAGCACTTTAGAGCAAAATGCATTAAATCTTGATTCTACTTTCCATGTTTACGGTTCAGGTCCGTGTGAAATTAGTGACGCTTCTGTTATTGGAAGTGCTCAGTATACGATACCAACCGAGTGGGGAGTACGTGGTAAATTAGCTCAGCTTTTAATGGTTTCTGTTTCTCAGGCTGCAGAAGTTCAACCCCTTATTGATAATCATATCGGTGGAGCTTTCTTGCAGGGAAGGCAATTTAATTCAGCAGACGCATCATGGATTAGTCAACTCAACAATGCACCAATACCGTTTATAGTTGGTGCCGATGAAGAAGGTGGTAAAGTACAAAGAATTCGCGACATTGGCAGTTTGTCGAGTGCAAAAGAGATGGGTTCAATGGCGGATAATGCCGTCACTGGCCTTGCCAAAAAACAAGGCGAACTTCTGCGTAGCATTGGAGTAAACATGGCATTCTCTCCGGTAGCTGACCTAGAGGGAACGTCATCTGTAATTGCCGGTAACCAGCGCGCATATTCAAGTGATCCAAATGTAGTCACAGCCAAAGCGAATGCTTTTGCATCTGGACTTCGGCAGAGTGGTGTGGCTCCAACGTTTAAACATTTTCCTGGTCATGGAAACGCTAATGGAGACTCACATGTTTCGGTAGTCACCACACCCGATCTTGCGACCCTCAAAGCACGTGATCTTAAGCCGTATGAAACCATATTGAAAGCAGGTGATGCCGCAGTCATGATGGGTCATTTAATGGTTCCTGGGTTATCTACGCAAAACCTTCCGGCCAGCCTCGACCCAGCCGCATACAATCTCCTTCGTACTTCTTATGGATTTAATGGTCTCACAATTACCGATGACATTGGAGGCATGCTGGCCATTAAATCTAAATATGGAGTAGAGCAGGCTGCTTCACTCGCCATTCAAGCCGGTGCGGACATGGTATTGTTTGTCAACGAAAATAAAGTTACAAGCGTTTTAAATACCCTAGAGTCCGACTACAACGCTGGCAAAATTAGCGACAGTCGCCTCAATGAAGCCTTGTTGCGAATCGGCAAATTTAGGCAATCCTTTAACATCGGAAAAGATAGTTCGACCTCAGGGGCGGCATGTGGCAGTAACTTGAGTGGTCTCGCTCTGAATGAAAGCGACATTATTAAGCATGTTGTATTCAGTGGAAAAGCTATCACGCCAACTTCAGTCGTTTTGCACTGGACCGGAGGAAGCCCTGATGCCAGTGTAGATACGTTTGTAAGTTCAATAAAAAGTAATGACTCTTGTGGAGTGCAGGGATGTTCGGTACAAATCTACATCGACGGTTCAGGTCGTGTATATCAACTTGTTGATCAGCTTAACACTGCCACCGAGCATGCCAGCAACTTCAATTCTAGCTCTATAGGAATTGAAATCGCGGCAGGTTCTGATGGTACTGTTAAAACTGCGGACAAAGAAATAAATAGTAACGAGGTTCAAAAGAAAGCAGTGGTTGCCACTGTTGCATACCTCATGCAAAAGTTCAATATGCAGCTCGAACCTAATCTCAGCACTAAACGAGGGTTACTTTCACATCACATTGTAGATCCTGGCCGTAAACAAGACGTTGGTGACACCTATTACCAAACAATCTTATCTACACTCAGAAGTGCAGGGGGTGGCGGATCATTCACACCGGGCGATCCAAACGCCCTTCCACCCAAGGTACGAGCGGTTAATTTTGATCTTAATCCCAATGTAAAAATTGGACAAACCCTTGCTGTTGAGTATGGCTGGGGAAATGGTAATGAATTCCAGTGTCTTTTTGAGCTTTATACTCGTGAATCAACCTGGCGAACAAATGCTGACAACCCCAGCTCAAGTGCATACGGAATTCCTCAAGCTCTACCAGGCAGTAAAATGGCCAGCGAAGGTGCTGACTGGATGACCAACCCAACAACCCAAATTAAGTGGGGCCTCAAATATATAAAAGGTCGCTATAAAACACCCTGTAATGCAATTGTCTGGCATAATGCGCATAACTGGTATTAGGAGTTACTATGTTTAATCAAAAGAAAAAGCTCGTCGTTCCGCTGGCAATACTTAACTTAGTGATTATCCTATTCTTAATATTTAGAACTAGAGTTCCTTCTATAACCATGTATCAGTCAAGTATTACGGCCAATAATATCCAATTACTTCACATGCAAGATGATACGCTTCGATTCTTTACAGGAAGCAATCTAAGTACACTGACGATTGATACAAAAGTAAGTACTCAAAAACCGGCGCGTATTACCCCTATGGAGCCATTAAACCAAACTGAATGGACACCAGAAGGCTTACTTGTTCAGGTGAATAGCCTATCCGAAGACGGCTATCTCATTAATCTCGTTCCTGAGTCCGATCGATCACTGTACCTTTCTAAGCCAAGCTGGTGGCTAGTAACAGATTCTGGGGTGCGTCTCTTTTCTGTAGCCGGATTTAATTCAACAGAAATATCAGATGTTTTGTTCTACAAAAATACTTATTATATTGCCTATGGCGATAGCAGCTCTCAACTTTATGGCATCGCCAAGTACACTGTCGGCTCAACTGAAGAATCTTTACAAAAAACCAATCAACTCTATAGCCAGCCCAGTTTAATTGGAATCGTACAGGACACATTATATTTCAAAGATTCTCGGGGTACTTTGTTTACCTTCGCTAACGGAGTTGTATCTAGTCTTGATTTGATAGTAAGTACCGCCCAATGGGATGAAGCGTCTAACTCTATGGTTGTAAGCCAAGCTTCACGCACAAAAAATAGTCAAGGAGAAGAAGGACATAACAGTCCTAAAGAATACTCCATCGGTATACTGGGAAGTGATGCAAAAATTACCAAACTTTTTGCAACAAAAACTGGAAAATACTCAGTCTATAACGGTAGGGTATTGGCGCCTATAACCGATAGTAAATCAAAAAAACTCTTTTCTTACGATATCAAGACAACAAAATTAGTACAGATTAACCTTGAGGGTACTGCAATCGACACTTCTTCAATCGTCACATTACTCCCGTACAAAGATTTCATTTTAGCCATAGACCGTGAAAATAATCTTTCAATAATTGGTTCTGATAGAAGTAAGGTAGCGTCATTCTCAGAAGCGGTACTTGTTAAAACGGAAGAGAAGACCACTTCCACTGATTGGTTTTTAATAGACTATGACTTTACAACAAACAGAGCAGATGTTGTGGTCTATGACACTGATGCTCTTTCAGCACCTCAGACCATAATCTCGCACTACAACGAACTCGAGCAAATCCTTGGTGATCCAAATCAAGTAAAACTTTCTTGGTCGTTCGCCGGTCCGGCAGATTGATTTAACGGGACATGGGAATTATGGTGCAGTTGTCCATGAAGTGGTGGACGACGATGTCGGCGTCGGTGGTGGTGATAAAAGATTGGTAGGGTTCGAGGAAGTGGGTGAGGGCTTTGCGGCGGGCGCCGTCGAGTTCGCTAAAAACGTCGTCCAGCAGCAAGAGCGGCTTTTTGTCGCGGACCCGTTCTACGAGCTTAAGTTCTAGTATTTTAAGCGCCAGTAGGAGCGTACGCGTCTCTCCGCGTGATGCCGACACAGCCGCCGGATGGTCATTTAAAATAATCCTCACGTCATGGCGATGCGGGCCGTTTCCGGTAAACCCACGGAGTCGATCTTTATGTGTGTTGGCCGAAAGTAGCTTCAACACTTCAGAACTATAGTTATCCACCGATGCGTCAGACTCGTACTCCAGACTAACTGTCCCACTGGTCGTAGCCAGCTGGTTGTAAATTTCTTGGATTTCTTTCTGTAAACTTTCTACCAACCGCACCCGAGCTGCCACTATTTGGCCACCCAACTCGCTCAGACGTACATTCCAAGCAAATAACTGAGCATCGGTGTCTGACTGCAGTTGTTTGAGTAGGCTATTGCGCTGAGCCAACGTCCGGCGATATTCCCGGCGCAGGCGCCCATAACTGGCAATGGTTTGCTCAAGCAATCCGTCCAAATAATCACGGCGACGTTCCGGTCCGCCATGCAGCATCCGCAGATGCTCCGGCTCAAACACGACTACCGGAATTGTCTTGGGCAGCAGCAGTCGGTGCAGAGTATTGCCGCCAATAACGTATTTCTTTTTGGTCGTTTCACCGACGCGTTCGATGGTTACAACCCGTTTTCCGTCTTCAGTATCCGCTTCGACCCGTGCCCAGGGCTCGTCAAAGCGAATAAGGTCAGTGTCTTTCGCCCGGTACGAACTGCCGGTAGCAACCACCAGTATTGCTTCCAGTAAGTTGGTTTTTCCGCTGGCATTCGGCCCGACAATAATATTTACCCCCGCACCAAACTCAAACACCTCGTCGGCGTAGGAGCGGTAGTTCTTGAGGGTAATATC
>CAYXHO010000011.1:0-15277 GCA_964465215.1 uncultured Candidatus Saccharibacteria bacterium
TTTGTTATTCAGGGTAACACTACAGGTATGTGCAGTATTACTGATGTACGCATCGTTTTAGCTATCGCTCTAACATTTCCAGAATGGCATCCTGTGGCAGGTACTCCAGCCGGCGTATCATCAGCATGGCAACGCTTTAGTACTAATCTACACGCCCACGAAGATGGACACGCCAATCTGAATCAACTATATGCCAATCAGCTGCTTGCAACTCTTCAATCTATACCCACAACTGATTGTGCAACCATAAAAGCAGATGCCAATGCTCAGGCTGACGCATTAGTTTCCAGGCTCAACCTTGCTCACCATGATTACGATCACACGACCAACCATGGTGCTACTCAAGGTGCAGTACTCTAGCATTTTAGGCAGAATTAGGGTAGAATAATCCGTTGTAGCGTACGTTTTTGTAACAAATGATACGTTTGTACGGGGCCATAGCTCAGTTGATTAGAGCGCAGCGCTGGCAGCGCTGAGGTCCGGGGTTTGAGTCCCCGTGGCTCCACCATTTTATTGATATATTTAGGAATTATTATGTTAGGTACTGCTAAAGTTTTACCAGGTCAAAATCAAACAAGTAAACATAAGTCACCAGAATATACTCGGGCTGACTTTAGAGAAATTGTTCACGGCATTTCTGTTGGGCTAATGATTGTAGGTGGTGTTGCATCATTTCTAGGAATTATGAAAGCATCCGATGCAACAGTATCAATTCAGGAATTGCGTGCCCAAACCCCTGCAGAGGTCGCTACTGCACGACAAGAGAGAGCAGAGGGCAGTCTAATCGCACTGAGCGGCTTTGCTGTCTTGCTTGCCAGTGGAGTTGTCGCAGGACACACCAACTCAAATCCAGAAGTACCAGTTCTCGAATCTACGTCTGAAGCAGCCGGGGCCCCACCCGAATTAGTTGAAGTATAAATCATTTCACACTTCAGTTAGAAAATAATAAAACCACCGAAAATATCGGTGGTTTTTCGTGCGCGCCCACCCTGCGGCGGGTGCTTTTTGTTTTGATTGGTGTGTTTATTTTGCAAACGCCGCGTGTGCGCACGATTACTTTAATCATAAGCTTTATTAACGTTTTGTCAAGAGTGCAGCATTTTGACGAGTTGGTCCTCGCTTAATTGCTTTGTGCCAAGCTTAGCTGCTTTGGCTAATTTGCTGGCACCGACATTTTCGCCTACAACCAAGTAGTCGGTGTCTTTTCCGACACTACTTTGGAATGTTCCGCCAAGTGCCCTAATCTGCTCGGCAGCCTGATCACGCCCCATAGTAGTAAGCGTTCCGGTAACTACAAATTTTTTACCTAACAGTGGGCCAGTAACTGTTTCTACTTCTTGTGGTTTAACGCCTAATTTCTCAAATTTGGCCAGAAGTTTATGGTTAAGCGGATCTTCAAACCAAGCTACAATTGCCTCGGCCACTACTTCGCCTACTCCTTCAACTGCCGAGAGCTCGTCTATGGTTGCAGCCCGTAGCGCCGAAAGTGTATGAAAATGCTGCGCTAAGTCGATTGCCGTTTGTACACCAACATGCCGTATGCCAAGACCAAAGATAAACCGTGCCAAAGTAGGCTGCTTTTTGTCCTGGATAGCCCGTATCAATTTGTCGGCACTGACTTCAGCGAACCGCTCTAGCCCAAGTACCTGCTGCCTAGTTAAAGCATAGATGTCTGCTTGGTCCTGAATAAGTCCAGCTTCGAGCAAAGCTACAACATTCTTTTCACCAAGCCCTTCAATATCCAGAGCTGCCTTACTGGCAAAATGTTCAATGTGCTTTTGAGAGCGCGCCGGACAAGCAATATTCGGGCAGCGCCACACCGCCTCGTCAGCTTTGGCTTTTGCCAGCAAAGTATTGCATTCAGGACAATGCTTTGGCATCACAAACGCTTTTTCACTACCATCTCGCAGTGTCACCAGTGGTTCGACAACTTCGGGTATTATGTCTCCTGCTTTATGGATGATTACCGTATCCCCGATGCGAATATCTTTGCGCTGCACTTCCCCTTCGTTATGCAGTGTAGCCATCTGAACGGTGCTTCCAGCCACCACAACGGGTTCGAGCATGGCAACGGGAGTTGCAGCTCCGGTACGACCAATAGATACAAAAATATCTTTTACTTTAGTGGTTGACTGCTCAGCGGGGTACTTGTAAGCAACGGCGGCACGTGGCGCCTTACCTACTACCCCAAGCCGCTCATATACCGCTCGGTCGTTGATTTTGACGACAAGTCCATCGGTATTAAATGGCAATTTTTGACGCTTATCTTCCCAAATGCTCACAAACTTCATAATTTCGGCCACAGAATGTACAACCGCTGCCTGAGTGTTGGCTCGAAAGCCTAAATTGCGAAGTGATTTATAAGCCTGTTCATGCGTTGCAACTTCACTAGCATCATCTCGACGCAGATCATAGGCATGAAACGTTAACGGCCGCCCCGTCACCAACCCGGGATCGAGTTGTCGTATGGTTCCAGCCGCTGTATTACGAGGGTTAGCAAATAATGGTTGCCCGGCTTTGGCGCGTGCAGCATTCAGTTTTTCAAAGTCAGCTTTATACATAACAATCTCACCGCGTACTTCGGTGCGGCCAACCAGATACAGTTCATCACCTTTGTGCTTTCGCAGTGTTAGGGGAACTGAATCAAGCGTGCGGACATTCATTGTCACATCTTCACCCTCAAATCCGTCTCCGCGTGTAATTGCCTGTTCTAACACTCCATCTTGATATACTAGTGCGCAAGCTAAGCCGTCCATCTTTATATCCAAGAAATAACCGTACTGTGCTGGATTGTCGATCAGTCTCTCTAATCGAGTCTGCCAAGCGGTCAGTTCTTCTTCGTTAAAAACATCATTGAGACTCAACATACGACTGCTATGTTTTGCCCGCTTAAACTTACTCAGTGCTGCTCCGGCAACTCGCTGCGATGGGGAGTCGGGCGTAATAAGTTCTGGAAACTGTGATTCAAGTTCAGTTAATTCATGCTTGAGGCTATCCGCAGCTGCCTCGCTCATGGTTGACTCATCAAGCACATGGTAGTGATACCGATAGTCATTAATGACTTCACGAAGCTTTTCTATGCGTGCTTTAGCTTGCTCTTTTGTGATATTACTCATGTAGTAACTCCGTATATAGACTATATACGTATACGACCGCCCAGACCGCCAAGCAGGCAGATAGCACGAAGAAGACCCACTCAGCAATGGCCGTTAGCCATAACAAAAATGGCAACATCACCAGGCCCAATGCGCAAACTGACAATATACAAAAAACAATACAGTGACGAACAACCTGCCAACGACGATGCAAAACGAGTTGTCGTGCACTGCGTAGTGCTCGCATAGGTGTCATATCTGGGAGTGTCACGATTATTAAAGCAAACAGTGAAGAAATAACCATATACAAGGAAAGGGTTGTAAGAAGTAGAATCAAGATGAACCACAGCACAACTTCGACTGCTGCTACCGCAATACCACCAACAATAACCGTGCTATATAACCACCCGGCCACTGCTAAAGGACTAAGTTGCAAACTAATAACCATCAGCACCCCGATGAGGGGTACAAGTGGATACATACCGCGGTAAAATCCATCTCGGATTCTGAGGCGGTAGGCTACTGCATGATGACGCACCACCCATACCACAGCTAATGCAGTCATAAGCGTGATAATGGTTTGGTATACACTTGCATTAGCTGATACTCCACTAGCCCCACTACTGCCAATCAGCACACCAAATAATGCCAGAGATGCTGCTGCTTTGCCAGTTGACCCATCATAATACTCGCCGAGCGCACTTTTAATAGATGGCAAGTCTAATAGAGTTTGAAAGTTTCGTACCAACACTAAGCCAAGTACGATATAGACTATCACAATACCGGTAAACACTCGTGGCTGCTTGCGGATTATTGCTATCGATGCACGCATCACTGTCCGCACTTTGGCAATCGGTTTGTAATGCACCTTTATTTTCTTATGAAGTTTAAATGAGCTATATTGCGGTTTTTTAAGTCTGCGAGGAGGTCGCGCCGCGTTGGAAGTTTGTTTTTTAGCTGGCTTTTTTGCCTGCTTGGCAACCATTACGCTTTATGTCCCATATTTTTTAATCGGGCAATACGATCTTCGATAGGTGGGTGGGTACTAAACAT
Organism: uncultured Candidatus Saccharibacteria bacterium; assembly: GCA_964465215.1. Taxonomy (GTDB): domain Bacteria; phylum Patescibacteriota; class Saccharimonadia; order Saccharimonadales; family AWTP1-31; genus CAYXHO01. Next base: position 4,149 of record CAYXHO010000011.1, read on the forward strand.
ATTGGCGAGTGTTTTACCTTTTAGAGGATTGGCGAAAAAGAGGTGTGCTGTACTGGTATTTTGCTTTTGCACTACACTACCATGCTGAGCTATTTTTTCGAGCGCACTGGCCAACCCATCTGGATACCGCGTAGTTAACGCACCAGTAGCGTCGGCCAAATACTCTCGTTGCCGAGAGATAGCCGCTTGGATGAGCGCCGCAACGATTGGTGACAATATAATGGCTAAAATACCAATGGCCATGAAAACTGGATTATTACCACCAGGGCCATCGTCGTCATTATTGCCACCACCCCAAAACCACATGCGCAGCACCATGTCGCTAATAATGCTGATGATTGAAGCCATTGCAAACGCCATCATACTAACTCGTATATCATAGTTTTTCACATGACCCATTTCATGAGCCATTACTCCTTCAAGCTCGGTATCAGTCATCGTATCAAGTAATCCCCTGGTAGCACATACAACCGCATGATCAGGGTCACGCCCAGTGGCAAAAGCATTCAGGGCTTTATCTTCCATGACATACACTTTGGGCATTGGCATTCCATTGGTAATAGACAGATTTTCAACCGTGCGCCATAGTCTGGGTTCATCTTTTTTTGTTACTTCATGCGCCCCGTTCATGGCTAACGCCAATTTACTGCTGGCAAAATACGAAATTACCACATAGAGGAGCGCTGCCCCAACAGCAAACGGCGCAAAGCTGCGACCGCCTGCGTAACTACCAGCTAGATATGCAATAACACTGGCAAAACCAGCAAATAGCACCATAATGATGGCACTTTTGCGTTTGTTAGCGGCAATTTGCTCGTACATCTTTAAGCCACTCCCCACCGTAATCTGTGGAGCATATTTCTTGCAATTAAGAGCTGCCAGTGTGGTTCGGGATGGGGCATTAGATCATACGCCATAACACACTCGACATCGCCATGAAAGGTATCGAATATTTCGACCCCTGCCTCGGGTTCATAAACTGGCTCAATTGTTAAACTACCTTGGCCATTTTTTACGTCCCCAATTACGTCATACAAAACCCCATTGAAGTGGGCTTCAGTATTTATCCTCTGCCAAACTCCCCATGGGCGATAAAGATCGGCAAACTCTCTGGAAATAGCTGGTCCAAATGACATGCGTACTAGAATTTAACGTTGACAGGATTTTGTACGTTTTTGTTCTCAGCTTCGTCAAGCTCGTAAAATGCTCGCTTTTTAAAACCAAGCATTCCGGCAAAAATATTGGTTGGAAACGTCTGAACTTTGATATTCAAATCACGAGCTGAGCCGTTATAAAAGCGTCGGGCTGCCTGAATTTTGTCTTCAGTGTCAGTCAATTCTGCCTGTAGTTGAGCAAAGTTCTCATTAGCCTTCAATTGCGGGTAGTTTTCGGCAACGGCAAACAAGCTTTTAAGTGCGCCAGTAAACTGATTATCAGCGGCAGCAGTTTCTTCTACTCCCTGAGCGCCTAAAATTGCAGCGCGTGCTTTTGTAACATTCTCAAACACTTCTTTTTCATGCTTGGCGTAACCTTTTACGGTTTCAATGAGGTTAGGGATAAGATCTGCACGGCGCTTGAGCTGCACCGTAATGTCGCTCCAAGCTTCGTCAACACGGACGTTAGCTCGGACTAAACCGTTATACATGGCTGCACCTACAAGCACAACAAACGCGATTACGGCAACAATGATGATAATAGGCATCTTCTACTCCTTAGGATTACTGTACTAGTATATCATTTTCTGGATGAGTTTTGGCTGAAATTTACGGGCAATACACCTGCAAAGGTGCAACTGAATCTGGAACACTATCAGGAAAACCTCCATCTTGCTCTAGCGCAGCATACTGTTTGGTGACGCTTAGCCAGTTTCCGCTGTCCATACCAATACCAGTAAGTAAAATGTCGAGTTGTCTATTAAACCCAATTTCAGGTTTAGGGACCTCATCACAGGTAACAATAATCGCTTGATTCCACAACATAAACCGAGCCATAACTAGCCTTGAATCGTACAACGCATCTATTATTGGATAAAATTGTCCAATACGAATACGAGCTTTTTCAACAATTTCTTCAGAACGTAAAAATTCACGTTCTCGCACCAAACAGTCATATACCCGAAATTCTAGTTCGGACAGAGGCCGACCAGATGATCCAAATGGGTATCTATTTGTCATAATAATTTTTCAAAGTTGGTGGGCGAGGAGGGACTTGAACCCTCAAGGTTGTTTAGACCAACGGATTTTAAGTCCGTCGCGTATACCAATTCCGCCACTCGCCCATATTGTTATGGAGGTGCGTACGAGTAACGCTCTCGTCTACCAGGTTTTGCAGACCTGTGCCTAACTTCTCGGCCAACGCACCATGCATGAATTAACTCATTAATGGTAGCAAAAGGGAGCAGAAATTAACAGGGGCTGTCGCTTAGCTCTTCGCCAAGTGCTTCACTGATATCTTCAAGAACATTGCGCGAGGCCATTGCGGACTCGAAAGCTCGTTGGTGTCGAACACGTTCGTCAATTTCGCGGCCAATAGCATCAACCGGGTTGGTTCCGCCATTAAATGCGTTAATAAGCACCTCACCTGCACCCGCAGCTATACGAAGTAATAACGAAGTCCGTTGCGCAGTAACTTCAGATTGATTCAGGAGGTGATTGCTTTGTTCTGATGTATTCATAATTTTCAACTAAGATTACATAATAACACCTAACTCACCGAGTGTCAAGACTCTTATGGTAACTAGTCTTCAATTCATATTCTTTAGTGATATTATTAATACTAGTATTTGAATCAAGCGTATGAAAAAATTATTGTTTAAAGATTTATCATTAAATGCTCAAAGATTAATTCTGATTTGTGCTTGTATATTTTTTGGAATTCTCACAATCCTCATCAGCAGTGCTGCATCTTCTACTTCCGTTCAGCCCGAAAATGGTGCATTAAACAGTAATGTCTCTAAAATAAATAGTGAAAACGCTAGTGGAGGAGCCTTTATTCGATTCAATGGGACAAGCGCTAGCGTGTATCAAGCGCATTTAAATTCAATACTTGCAACCACCTTCAGAAACAAAAATCATGATAATTCTCCATTTTTAAATACACCATCAGCATCTTTACCCACTGATAATAACTCACCACTACTTGGTCCTAGAACAGATTATTTAAATAATCCTGGAAATAATCCTGAAAATCACTTTTCTGGTCCTAGTGATGAAGATGGAGGTGGTGAATTTCGAACATCTTGCGAGTTTTCTCACTTTGCCTACGATGATCCTTTAGTCTATCCCGGCCAACCCCGGAAATCACATTTACATATGTTTTTCGGTAATACAAATGTTAATGCATACTCCACTTATGAGACCTTAATAAACAGTGGCAGTAGTACTTGTAATGGTCAAGAACTCAACCGGACGGGTTATTGGGTTCCAGCAACTTTTGATGCAGAAGGATACGTCCGGATACCTGAAAGAGTAGTTTTGTATTACAAAGGATATGGTCTTGCTAAGAAGGGTTGTTGCAGCAATGGAGAGAATAGCCCAGGGGCTGAAGTATATCCAGAACGCATGGCATTAGTGGTGAATAAATTTGCGGCAGAGGTGTCGGGTGAAGGATATAATCTAGGCTGTTCGTCAAACGTAGTGTCAGATGTATTATCTGGAGAAAGTAATCGGTCAATTTCACCATTATGTAAGGGTGATGGACTTTGGAACGAGCCGTTGCACAAAACATTCGCACATATTCTAAAGTTTCCCAATTGCTGGAATGGACAAGATCCAAGTAACTGGAACAATTTTAATTTTGGAGGTGGGAGTTGGTTCTACTCTGGTTGTATATATAACCCGCCATTTACCAGAGTATTTCCAAACCTAGAATATAAAATACATTACCCATTAAATGGTCCTGAAACTACAGCCGGATGGTTCTTGGCTTCTGATGTAGATAAAACAACTTTTACAAAAAATCCTGCAGGATCTTCAATTCACGCAGATTGGTGGGGAGGATGGAATAAAAAGATCAATCAAGAATGGATTGAAAATTGTGTACGAGTTAATGAGACAGCTACCGATAACGGTCCCGACTGCGGCATGGGATACCTAAGTGACGGTGGGGACAATAGAAATAATAATCCACTACCAGGACGTGCACTGAAATTCAGACCTCAATACACTGGTGGTTATCGTGTGCACGCCAGTGAAATATATAACCAATTGTGTAAACCATATACAACTAGGCCTTACACTAAACCAGAAGATGCAGCCTGGTGCACTCCTTAAAACAAAGGGAGCTACTCTTATATTGTTTTTTACTACTTTCACTATTTCCTAATCCTGATAAGCATAACAGTTAATGCTATACTTGGAATAATATGAAATATATCGGTCTAGGATTGCTTATTGTAGCCGCCATGCTTTTTTGGTTTTGGAAAGTTGTTTTTCTGCGTAATCCAAAAAGAAACACGCCAAAGGGTGATCATATTATTGCACCGGCAGATGGAAAAATTATCGAAATTCTCGAGTTCAACGGGCCAGACGTAAAACTCTTTAAAGGCAATAAACGGCTACTGGGTATAATTCATACCCTCACGAAAGACGTTGCCAAGCAGGGTTATATCATCTCAATTTTTATGTCGCCGATGGACGTACACATCAACCGCGCACCGATTGACGGCAGCGTAAAAAGCGTTGTCCATAGTGCTGGCAAGTTCTTGGCAGTGAATAGCCTTGAAGCTGGGCTGGTGAATGAAAAATCCGAAACCATTATTGAAGGAAAAATTACCGTCAAGATGATTCAAATTGCCGGGTTCTTGGCCCGCCGGGTTGTCACGAATGTTCAGCCAGGCGACCACGTTTCTGCCGGCCAAGAAGTGGGACTCATTAACTTGGGTTCACAAGTTACTATGATTTTGCCAAAGTCTGTCACGTTACATGTTAAGAAAGGCGACCGGACAGTCGCCGGGGAGAGCATTCTTGCAAACATCAATTAGAAAAATCATGAAATTGCCGGATTTTATAACCCTTTTAAATCTTGTTTCGGGGGTTTTGGCTATTTACGCAGCGATAGACCATCATTATCTATGGGCGGCAGGACTAATGTTGGCTGGTGTTTTCTTTGACGCCATTGACGGATTTGTAGCCCGCAAACTGAAGCTCGAGTCTTCTTTTGGTGCTGACCTTGATTCACTGGCCGATCTAGTAACCTTTGGCGTTGCGCCCATGGTGCTACTTTCAGTGTACTACGGCGTGGTTTGGCTATCACTTTTTGCGCTACTCATACCAATCGCCGGTGCTTTGCGCCTTGCTCGTCACAATATTAATCGCCATCAAACAAAAGGTTTTCTCATTGGCTTGCCAATTACTACTGCAGGAGTCGTTGCACCTGTACTTATTTACTGTAAAGCACCCCTGGTCGTCTCGGCTATCACCATAGCGCTTCTGGTGGTCATGTTTGTTGGCTCTTTTCGAGTAAATAAATTACTAAAATAGTTACTTTATTAGCGATTTGCCGTTTGTTCGTCGGCTGAGAGCAATAACGACAAACTCGACGAAAACCGTTGTAACAAACAATCCAGCTACGGCAGCTAATACTGGTCCAAGACCTTCGTTTTGCACATTCAAGAATGGATAGGGATACCAGTCTGTCAGTAAACCGCGTAGTAAGGTAATTCCTAAGTACAGTAACGGATATGTTAACCACGTTAAAACGGTTGCCCATTTGAGTGGTTGCGTTGGAGGATCTACTAGATAATCTATAAGCACTGCGAGTGGCAAGATGTAGTGCAGTACAATGTTATCCCAAGCGACTGCCGCGAACGTAACATTACTCAGATGAGACAACAGTAACGCAAAACCAAGCCCAACTACAATACTGTAAGTTACCGCCGCACCTCGGATTTTATCGAGTCGCTTCTGCTGACCAAGCGCCAAAAAGACTGCGCTAGCTATGAGTGTAAAATACACCAAGATACTAATTTGAATTGTGAAATAGCTAAAGAACCGAACATTTATAAACATACCGCGCTCTATCAGCACCACCATTTCGGTAACGACTGCGCTAAAACCGAGTAGTCCGAAGAAAATCTTGTAGACCAATTTTTGTTTTTTACTAAACGTAATCATGTATTTATTATACGGCACGAATTGCTTCTACTTTTGCAACTTTGTTGCATTTATGATAGGCTAGCAACATGTCTTCATCTAACCTTATTAAGCTGCAGGAAATATTGACTCAGCATGGCTACCGTCTAACTACTGCACGCAAGACAACCTTTCAGCTACTTGACACACCAGAACCTCAAGCGATGGCTGATATTATTACTCGCGCCCGTTCTAATATTGACCGCGTCACCGTGTACCGCAACGTTGAACTTTTTGAGAAGCTTGGAATTGTACATCGAGTTATGGCTGGCTGGAAATACAAACTTGAACTGTCTGACAACTTTATTTCACACCACCACCACATGAGTTGTACAAACTGCGGTACACTTATTGATATTGCCGATGATGCTCAAATTAAAGCTTTTATACATGCTGTCAGTACCAAGCATAATTTTACAGTGCAAAAACATAGCTTTGAAATAGAAGGTCAATGTCACGATTGCGCATTAGTGGGGCAACAATAATGGCCCTTATTACTGGAAAACACGAAGGCTGCGGTGAAGTAGAATTACGTTCACGCGATGTTACGATCGGGTTACAACAGCTGTCACCTGAAACTATTCGCCGGTTCTACCGTTTCCGATGCCCGCTTTGTCAAGGCGTTAAAATTACCTTCATAAATTACGAAGAAGCGCGAAGACTGTTTGATTTAAATTGTAATGTTGCGCCAACTATTACCTATCCGATCGAAATTGATGAAATACAAAACACCATTGCACCACCACTCGATGAAAATTTTGTAATAGATGCTATAAGAGAAATCCAGCAACTTCCAGAATTCCGTCGTAATTCTACGAAAGAGTAAATGGCGGATACTGATCAGTAGTCAAAATGAAGGCATAGGCTTTCACTCGGAAACTATAACGACCAACAGCAGTAACGTACTCAAATAGTGATCGCGGGTACTGGCCAGTAAATAAAATGAATACCCAGGCTAAGATTGTGGCAAATGCGACACCAATGAATAGTACGAATAGCACAATGTAGTGTGGAATTGCCAAAAGCCATTTATAAAGAGGCTTCCAGCGATTGAGATCTTTCTCAACATTGGGATACGGAATATCAAGTGTTACATCCTGGCTATCTGTAGTTGATGGATATTTATCGGTAAGCAATAAAACATACGCTGTGACTCGAGCTGCGAACCGGTTTAGCTCTAACGTAAAGTCATACCACCATTTGGGGTACTTACGCCGGAAAATAATGAGCAGCGCGGTTGCCACCATTACTCCACCTGCAACACTACTGCCACTCATGGTCACCTGTTTGCCTGCTTCATTTGTTACTTCATTAGATGTGCTACCGGACAGCATCATTAAAACTGCAACAACCGGGATGCTTAACAGTAGCCGGAAGAAAGCAGTTTTTCGGTTTGAAACGCCGGTATATTTTACGTTATAGATTACGGGGTAGTCGCTATTTTTAGTTGTCATGTTATTTCTCCTACTTCCACCTTACCTCTTTGCTGCCTGCTATTACAAGTAAATCATCGAAACGATTGCTTCGATTTCCACATTTTACACAAGCTGGGCCTTGGAGATTAATCCAAGACCCAGCAGTTTTTCGTTTTTTACAAAATGGTTATGGACTGAATGATCGACTGAAAGTTTACTAACTGACTGGCATTAGTCCATTTGGTGTTGGTTGTGGTGTGGTTGTAATACTCGCGGTAGGTGACATAGACCACCGAACTGCCCTTGCTAAACAAGTAGTTATGATCAACATATTGCTCGGCATCACCCTTGAACGTGACGGTTACGTGCTCAACTCGAGCGCCGTGTATTGTCTCGATCTGTGGTGTGTGCTTATTGTCCGACCAATTGGCTCGTATAATCTGAGCAAGTTCGCCAGTGGTATCTGCTTGCACGTTCAACCCTTGGCCCAGTTCTTCTGATCCACGACCATAAAACGTTACTGTCTGAGAAATTTTAGTAAAATCCTTTGGTGCACCTTCGCAACAGTTATCTGCTTTTTGCAGTACATATTGTTCTGGATAGACCAACTGATATATCTTTGCAGTGTCAGTATATACTTTCGTAGCAATCTCGCTGACGCTTGAAGACGAATTCTCTGAATTTACTTTGTAAATATAGACTGCAGATCCACCAATAGCCGTCAGTGCTAATACAGCAGCGGTCACTACGAGCTTCTTATTTAAGGTGTGTCTTTTCTTTGACATTTAAAAACCTTCCTGATTAGGGAAGGATATAGTTCTCTGGGTTGCTACATCCTTCCAATTTGCATTGGTCTAGGTGGGGCACCTTGTGTACTGGTTACATAGGTTGCCGGTGGGTCGTTGAGCTAGTTCTCTCGCCACTCTCTTGATGCTACATTTCTGTAGTAGTGACAATATATCATACTTGCTTATGTTTGTCAATACATTCCCTTTTTGTACTAGCCTTCGATAGGATCACGTGTCAGACAGCCAGGTGTCACGGCTTTGGACTCGTCGTATATGGTTGTGTCACCTCGATACTCTTCCCATGATTTCTGCAATGAAAGAATATTCTTCTGGGTCTTGGACTTTATCGATTCATCAAGATAGTCAAACAAGCAAACGTGTGATGGTGGGTTTCCACCCTTTAGGACACCTATTTCGAATAGGCCAAGCCCATCATAGTTGCGAGCATCGTAGTCACTTACCTCTGCAATATGTTGACCTGCTTTTACCTTTTCTCCTTTTTTAACTTTTACGTTAATGACATGCTCTGATTCGAATATTAAATCACTACCATTAGCCTGAACATGCACACTGTAATCATTGCTGTATAGTTTTGGTACGTTCACAACTGTTCCGTCAACTAAAGACATAACTTTAGTGCCCAGTGGAGCAATAAATGTTGGTTGAGGATTCTTTTTTGCCGCACCTACTGAATTTGCGGCAACCTCGTAGCCATACTCGCTAAATAACATTTGCATTTTTGAAGCGAAGTTTGCCTTGGTAAATTTCAAATCACCAGCCATGCCGGTTGCTGGATCATACTCATCCAGATTTATACCGATACTTTTTATAACAGCTTCTGATTTTGAAGGCTGAGTTTTGGAATTTGAGGACGAACTAGATTTATCCGTTTTGTTGGTATTTTTATTATTAAAAACAAAGTATCCAATGGCTCCAATTACAACCAAAATAATTAACACAATTACTATTTCAACAACCGCAAAACCTGCTTGATTCTTTTTGTTCGTCATATGTAAAGTGTAAACTGCTAATGTTTAAAATACAATGACCGTACATTTTGATCTCAATTAATACTGTTTTTAGATGTGTTGAATAAATAATCTCTAGGTACATATTTATGATTGACAGTTTTTCAATTTCTAGTAAGGTATTTATATCTCTTTCCTTATTTAAATATATTTATGAAAAACACTGCATTTACCCCTGAACTTTCACCTATTACAACCAAGCCAGATGTTTATGCTGTAGTTGCGGACGTTAAAATTGCTAACGATGATACTGTTGAACATGACTTAGTTTTACACCCCGAAAGCTGCGAAAACGGCATTAAGCCAGTAACTCAATCGACAGATGTTAATCGGGAAACTAGTCTGACCGAGATACTTCCTACTGAACCATTATCGCCTGAGCAGACAGCACTTATTAGCGATGTCATGCCGTTCGTACCCTATATGATCCGGGGGTTACATGGCAAAACTTTTACACAAGAAGATTTACTCCAAGAAGGTCATTTAGAGCTAGTTCGTGCCGCAAAAAAATTTGATCCAACTTTAGGATTTCAATTCACTACATATGCTACTCGTTGTATTCGTGGATCGGTCTTAAGAGCAATCAGGGATAAGGACCGCATCATAAGACCAAGTCGATCTGTTTTTGAAAAAAATGTTCAAATTACCGAAGCTATTGAAGCCGTCACTCGAAAGGGTAAACAACAAACTAATGAAGCAATAGCTCGCGAAGCCAATTTGGATGTCTCAGAAGTCGAAAAAGAAAAATCCAAGTTTTTCGATGCTGAAATTGTTTCTATCTTTCCAGATGAGCAAGGTCATACCCATCCCCAAGTAATTCTCGCCGACGCCACTTCAGAAGATGCATTTGACGACGTTGTGAGTAAAATGGCCATTGAAACAATGCTCTCTAGTTTAAATCAGATTGAACAGGATATAATACGAGCCTACTTTGGATTACATCCATATTCAGAATCAATTTCTCAAAGAGAAATTGGTGAAAAATATGCAATGAGCCAATCGTATACTGCGAGACGAATAAAGAAGATCCTTAAAAGATTAAGGAATAATCTTCAAAGCGAATATTAGTTTCATCCTTCTACCGCAACTGCAAATCCACCGTAAGCCATTCTTTTCATATCGGCTGGCATGTCAAAATCTGCCTCGTCTTTAAAGGTTTCGCTCATTTCATCCATCACCTTCTTATTCACTTCATCACGATGTTCTTTTGATTCAAATATGATGAATGAAAACCAAACATTTTCTTCATTGTTGGCACCGGTCATTTCAGGGTAGGCCCGTGATTTCTCATCCCCCATTTCCTGTTGTTTAAGGTCATCACCTTTGCATTCAAAATATTGCAGCGCACCGTGCTTCATCCAAGCATCTCGACCCATTTCGGCCATTTTTTGATATTCGTCTTCTTTACCTTTCGGTACCACTAGTACAAATCCATCTACATACTTTGCCATTTACGTACCCCTTATCTTACGTGTCCTCTTATTGTATACCTATCTAAAATCGTTGCTCTAATAAATAAAGAAAATACCCCGGGTGGGGTATTTTATATTTCTAACATCCTAATTACGTAAGGAATTAGTAAGACTTCTTGGCGCCGTCTTCGACTGCCTTTTCGGCATTCTCTTTAGACATCATGGCACAAACGGTTGTTCCACATGCAGCATGCTTGCCTTTAGCCATGTAGCCACCCTTGGCAGTCTGAACAACTTCAGCATCAGTCAATTCAACACCTTTTTCTTTACATTTTACGCAGTAACCTGTGGCCAT
>CAYXHO010000012.1:0-15203 GCA_964465215.1 uncultured Candidatus Saccharibacteria bacterium
GTGTTTTTTGGCGGCTTCCGAACGAGTCCTGCCGGATCGGAAAAAGCATATTTTGGTGAGTGCAGTGCTCGGTGCACCAGATCGTCGCAAAGCAATTGTGGCTAACTTTCCATTGTTGGCGCAAGCCTCTCAGCAGTACTCCAGCCGTGAATTTGTTCGTTCGCAGCAGCAAGTTGGCTGGCTGACATCGCAGTGGGGCGCTAAAGTCCCGGTAGTGAACGATACAACTTTGAGTACTTACAGCTGGCCGGGACAGAAAGCTAGTATTTCAGTTCAGCCACGGGTGCTGCACTATTCTAAAGGTGCTCCTGCCGGTACGATTAGCGCACAGATGGGAGACATCAAGCAAAACGGAACGGTGAGTATTGGCGAAACGATACCACAGCCGTCGCTCAGTTGGCGAATTAAGCGAATCTTTACGCGCTAGATTCAATAATTGGGTGCCGCTGGAAGCCCAAAAAATGCTTCGAGGGTCGGGTTGTTGAGGCGCTTAAGTTCATTGGTTAATTCGGTGCCTACATAGCGAAGGTGCCACGGTTCGTACATATAACCGGTAACCGATTTGCTGCCATTTTGGTAGCGTACCACAAAACCAAATTGATTCGCGTTCGCTGCCACCCATTTGCCTTCTATAGTATCGGCGAAGCAACTTTGTATTTCACACGTTCGGGAGGCTGCGCCGATATCTACGGCGAGCCCAGTTTGATGTTCACTGAATCCTGGTCGAGCACTTTGATTATCGGCTTCCGTTTGTCCGAGGGTCGCAACGTTTCGGTTATAGACGCTCACCTGTAATCCATATGAGCGGTAGCCGCTGGCAAGCAGGAGGTTTATGTTTGCTTGTTTGGCTGCTGCAAACATCTGCTCTAACGCAGATGCAGCTTGGTCGCGCATTTTCATTTCTGCATTTGAAGAGTTAGATCGAAGCGCTACTTTAGGTGTACGCAGGTCACTTGGGGCAAAGCTTTTTGGCTGTAACGGTCGTAGTTTATTTACAATTACCCATATACTATTTGGATCGTCGTTAGAAAGCTGTTTTTTATCAAAGCTTTTTTTAGTTTGTGTCGGAGGTGTATTTATACTGCTTGATGAAACTGACTGAGTGCTGGTTTTTGTAATAGGGGTTTTTGCTTGTTCTCGAACACTCCAAAATACGACACCAACAACTCCGGTAACGATTAATGCCAGGGTAATAACACGTTTCATCAGTCCATAGTATAGCGTGATTTTTAAGTGCTGCGTATTTTACCTCTTGGCAAGGAGGATGTATTACCGTACATTTTGTAGTAATGAGTAGTAAACCCGTCAGTAATCCGGCTGATTTTATTCAGCCGCTTGTCATGAATGGCCTTGAAGGTCGGATGTTGTATATGCCAGCGCCTAAGGGCAAGATCAGAGAGATATTGTTTGTGTATGGGCATCATGCCAGCATAGAGCGACAGTTTGGCGTACTGCAAGTGCTCAACCGTTACGGGGCGGTTACCCTTCCCGACCTTCCGGGTTTTGGTGGCATGCAGCCATATTACAAAATAGGCGTAAAACCGACCATCGATAACTTGGCCGATTATCTGGCGGCATTTATTAAAATGCGCTACAAGCGTAAGAAAGTTACCATTGTTGCTATGTCACTAGGTTTTGCCATTACGACGCGTTTGCTGCAGCGCTTTCCGGAACTTACCAAAAAAGTGAATTTGCTGGTCAGTGTGGTTGGGTTTGTGCATCACGACGAATTTATTTTTAAACGACGTAATTACTTGCTGCTTAAAAGTTTAGGGACATTTTTTTCATGGCGCCTGCCAGCGTACATTGGCCACCATGTATTCCTGAGACCAAGTTTTATTCGTGCAACATATCTGCTGATATCTGATCGTCACGTAAAGATGAAAGACACTGACGCCGAAGAGCGTAAGAAGCGTATTGATTTTGAAATAGATCTATGGCGTTGTAATGACCTAAGAACGTATATGGAAACTGGTCTGGGAATGTTGTCTCTTGATTTAATTGGACAGCGCGTTGACTTACCGCTGCATCATATTTCGGTCGGTGAAGATCGGTACTTTGATCATCACGTTGTAGAACAACATTTAAATATTATTTATAACAAAGTTCATCTCATTCGTTCTAAGTTTGAACAGCATGGCCCAACCGTAATTGCCGACGAACAAGCTGCTGATGTTTTTGTGCCACCACAGTTAAAGCGATTGTTGGCTCGTAAGCCTCGCTAGACTGGTATACAATAACAGTAAATGAGGGTAGGTTTAGTTTGTCCGTATAACTATTTTCGGCCAGGCGGTGTACAGAATTGCATCCGTGATATTGCTGACGAGCTAGAAAAACGGGGGCATTATGTTCGAATTATCGCTGCTCGACCAAAAGTGGTGCCACCGCGAGTCGATCCCAGACTCTTACTGCTGGGCGGGTCGCGGGAGTTGAATAGTCTTGCAACTAAAGCTGATGTGGGAGTGAGTGGTTCAGTCGAAAAAACCGATGCCCTGTTGGCTGCCGAACAATTTGACGTATTACATTTTCACGAACCGGCTGTGCCAGTTTTTGGCCTCCAACTACTGGCTCGATCAACTTCTGCAAATGTTGCCACCATGCATGCCAGCATGCCTGATGGTGTCGTAACTCGATCATATCAGAAACTTATGTCACCGATTGCCCGATCAATTCAAACAAAAGCGCATGCCATTACCGCTGTCTCATCAGTAGCGGAAGTAACGGCACGAACGTATTTGCCGGAGGCCGAAATACACATTGTTCCTAACGGAATTCAATTGTCAGACTTTGTCGGTCCACCCCTGCAACGCACTTCGCGAACCAAAACTATAGTGTATATCGGTAGACTAGAAAAACGCAAAGGTGTTCGCTATTTACTCAAATCCTACGCCCAGCTTCGAAAGAATCATGATGATGTCCGCTTAATCATAGCTGGAGATGGCGACCTACGAACCAGTCTTGAAAGTTTTGTAACCAAGCATGCCATTGCTGACGTACAGTTTAAGGGTTACGTATCTAATACTGAACGACTACGATTGCTACGGCGTGCGACGTTGTATGTAAGCCCGGCTTTGTATGGTGAGAGTTTTGGCATAGTATTGCTCGAAGCTATGGCTGCCGGAACGGTAGTTGTTGCCGGTAACAATCCGGGATACGCCAGTGTTATGCAAGGTCGAGGTCGGTTGAGTTTAGTAAATCCCTTGTCGACTGATGATTTTGCCCAGCGACTTGAATTGCTCTTATACGACAATGAACTACGTGCGATTTGGTTAGACTGGGCTAACGAGTACGTACAACAATTTGATTTTCCACGAATTGTTGATCAATACGAAGTAGTATATAGAAAAGCAATAGCTGTAAAAAAGCGGCAGGATGCGTCATGAAAATTGGGTTTGTCTTTGATGACACGCTCGATAAACCCGACGGTGTGCAGCAGTATATGATCACGCTGCGGAATTGGCTCGTAGCTCACGGTCATGAGGTGCATTTTTTAGTTGGCCATACGAAACGCATGGATATAGCCAATGTTCATAGCCTGAGCCGAAATATAGGGGTGCGTTTTAACGGAAATCAATTGTCAATTCCCTTGCCGGTTGCAAAAGTAAAGCTGCGAAATTTCCTCATGCAAGAACAATTTGATGTTTTACACGTGCAGATGCCTTATAGCCCTCAATTTGCCGCTCGAGTAATTGCGGCTGCACCTACTGGCACTGGTATTGTGGGGACCTTTCACATACTCCCCTACGGTTTTGTTTCGGCGATAGGTGCTCGCTTGCTTGGGTTGTTGACGTGGAGAAGTTTACGGAGATTTGATCACGTCGTTGCGGTATCGCCAGCGGCTCAACAGTTTGCTGAGCAATCAATGCATATTACCGCAGAAGTGGTACCCAACGCTGTAGACGTGTCGCATTTTAAGTGGAAAGACAAAACGCCTGCAAAAGTGGAATCTAATCTAAAAACCATTTTGTATCTTGGTCGGCTCGTGCCTCGAAAGGGTTGCATGCAGTTGCTCAAAGCCGTAGCACAGTTACAAAGTCAAAACCAGCTGGGATCGGCTCGGATCATTATTGGCGGTGACGGTCCGGAGCGTGAGCGACTGGAAGTATTTACAAAAGCTCATGCGTTGGAAGATCACGTTCAATTCGTTGGCCAAGTTGCGGAAAACAAAAAGGCTGATTTTTTAAGCCAGGCAGATGTAGCTGTACTACCCAGTATTGCTGGCGAAAGCTTTGGCATTATTGTCGTAGAGGCTATAGCTTCGGGTGCCGGAGTAATTATTGGCGGCGATAATCCGGGGTATCGGTATGTGTTGGGAGACACTACAGAAATGCTGGTAGATCCTATGAAGACTGATGATCTTGCTGCGACGATAATATGTGTTTTAGCCAATGCAAAACTCCGTCAATCGCTCGGTGACCGTCAGCGAAAGCATATCGAACAGTTTGATATTGAACGAGTTGGACCTCGAATTGAGGACATCTATATATCAGCACAGGCAAAGCGTGGTAAGGTATAAGCATGGACCACAAACAACAAATAGAGATTACAATTAGTAATCGAACGGTTATACGCGTTATAGCTATGATTGTTATTACCTTTTTAGGTATTCGTTTTATTCAAAATATTGCGCATCCACTAACACTCATTTTTTTCTCATTCTTTCTTGCTTTGGCACTCAACCCAGCAGTTGGTTGGTTGACTCGCCAGTTAAAACTGAAAAGTCGTGCCACTGCTACCGGTATTGCATACGTTAGTGTGCTGATAGTAATAAGTGGATTTATGCTCGCTGTCGTTCCTCCTCTGTTTGGCCAGACACGAGATTTTATAAGCACTTTGCCTAATACGATCGAGAGTATTCAAGACGAAAACACTGGTTTAGGTCGTATTGTGCAGAAATATAATTTGCAAGATAGTGTTGATAACATAGCCAGTGATATGCGCTCCAAACTCAAAAACTTGCCGCAACCAGTGTTGTCTACTGCTACCCGAGTGGGGAGTGGTTTGGTTTCCACAATTGCCGTTTTGGTTATGACCTTCATGATGCTGGTTGAAGGTCCAAGGTGGCTCGATATTGCGCTAAAATTACAGCCTCCTAAAAAGCGCGCTCATCGAAAAGCTTTGGCCGAACGGATGTATCAGATTGTTACAAATTATGTAAATGGTCAGTTACTTATTGCTGCTATCGCTGCCGTCTTTGCGCTAATGGCTATGGTGATAGCCAGCAATGTATTCGATGCGTCAATAAATGCTATTGGCTTGGCCGGGATTATCGCCCTTACTGGGTTGATACCTATGATTGGCAATACGCTGGGTGCAGTTATCGTGGTCTTAGTCTGCGCCTTAACATCGTTCCCACTTGCCATTACGATGGCGGTATTCTTCCTGGTATACCAACAGGTCGAAAACGTTACTATCCAACCATACATTCAGTCTAAAAAGAATGAGCTCACACCACTACTCGTCTTCATTGCCGCCCTTTGCGGAATTGGATTAGGTGGACTTATCGGTGGATTCGTCGCTATACCATTAGCTGCATGTCTTCGCTTGTTTGCCAAAGATGCTTTTCGGCAACGACTCGGCAACGAAGGCTAATAGGTCGTTTTAGAAGGTCGTTCGACACCAGATTTGTCCGCGGTCGGTATCGCGCACCACAATGGTTTCTTCCAATAGCGCGTCTCGTAGTTGGTCAGAAGCGGACCAATCTTTGTTGTCTCGTGCCAGTTGGCGAGCATCAAGCATTTTTTTCTGTTTTTCGGTGAGATCTGTTTTACCAGACAATAGATTAATACCAATCAAGCTATGTATAACTTCAGCGACTGATCGGATAGCAGAAGTGCTGTAATGGCCTTGCTGGATTTGGTCAACTACTTCATCGATACTACTGATTACCTGTGGGGTGCTAAGGTCGGATTGGAGAAACTGCAGAATATCAGCTTTAAAAGACGTAACATCAAGCTGATCGTCAACTGCGTAGTGACTTTGCCATAAAAGATCCATGGCTGCGCGCCAGTTGAGTAAGCGGTTTTGAGCAGACGCCAAAATATCCCAGGTAAAGTTGCCTTCAGTTCGATAATGACTCGTTAAGACAAGAACTTTAAAAGCATCCAGTGAAAAGCCTTTAGCGGTGATGTCGGCTAGTGTGTAACTATTGCCGAGTGATTTAGAGAGTTTGGTATTATTTACTTTAAGAAAATTATTGTGGAACCAGTAACGTACAAATTGTTTGCCAGTTACAGCTTCGGTTTGGGCGATTTCATTGGTGTGGTGTACTGGAATATGGTCGATACCTCCGGTATGAAGATCGAGTTGGTCACCTAAATTCTCGCGGGCAATAACCGAACATTCTACATGCCAGCCGGGGAATCCTGTACCCCACGGGCTATCCCACTCCATATCACGTTTCTCGTTTTTAGGAGAAAGTTTCCAGAGAGCAAAGTCGGTAATATTTTTTTTGCCAGCCACATCCACGCGAGCACCTGCCTGCAAGCCGGCAATATCAAGGCGCGCTAACTTGCCGTAATCGTTTAGTTTGCTAGTGTCAAAGTAAACACCTTCACCCGGAATTATGTAAGTAAAACCTTTCTTTTCCAATATTTGCACAAAAGCAATTTGTTCTTTGATCAGATCAGTGGCTCGCACCAGTTTAGCTGGACGTAGCAAACCAAGTTGATTGTACGCTTCGTCGTTAGCGATAGTGATATATTTATCGGCAACATCCCAAGCAGTAAGACCTTCAGCGCGAGCCCCCTTCTGCATTTTATCTTCGCCGTTATCATCGTCGCTGACCAAATGTCCTACGTCGGTAATATTTTGCACACGATCGACAACAAAACCGCTCGCCTGTAGGGTGCGAGTTAGGACGTCGGCATAAATATAGGCTACCCAATTACCAATTTGAGGCTGGCTATAAACAGTCAAGCCACAGGTGTACATGCGAACATGGTTACGGTCGGCTGGCTTAAATACTTCAATTTTGTGCGTTAGTGTATTGTAGAGTTTCATTTTTTCAAAAGTAGTTGTGTCGTTACCTTGATGAGTTCTTGTTTGAGGGCATCATATTGCCAATCTTTTGTTTTAAAGCCCGAGGCACCTGGGTGTCCCCCGCCGCCGAAGTGTTCGGCGATCGGTCCGGCTATGCGCTCTCCGCCATTACAACGAAGTTTGCCGGTAATTTTGCCATCAGGATAGAGCTTGAGAGCGACTGCTAATTTAACACCTTCTGCCATACGCAATTCTTCGAGCGCTAGAATTGAAGGATTATAGATGGGGCTGTATTGTTCGATTTCTTCCCAAGGAATTGCGATTATAGCCAGCTGATTATCACAGAAGTATTCAATGCGTTGTAGTAGCTGACCTTTATAGGTGATGATATCGAGTGGTTTAGCAGAGTGAGCGCGGCGTTGGCTATCTATCTGTGATAAATCAGCACCAGAGTCTACCAGGTCGGCGAGTACTCGAATGCTGCGTGCAGTGGTAGTGTCGGTCGTCAAACCAAGCGAATCAGCCAGAATGGAGGTTGCCATCAGACGAGCAGCAGAAGCATCGATTTTCCAGCTAAGATCTTGAGCCAGATAATAGAGCACTTCACTGGTAGCCACACTGGCTGTGTCGATGATTTCGGTTGCGTTGATGGTGACGTCATTAGCAACATCATGATGATCGATCATAATGAATGGCCGAGTGCGTAGAGCGCCAATTTGATTGGTTTTTTCTAATTGCTCAAGTAGCGAGATGCTCGCGCAGTCTACTAGTATTGCTGCGTCAAACTTGTTCGGCAAGTCTTTTACCACTCGGTCCCAGCCGGCAATGTAATGTAAATAGGCACTTATATCTACGCCGCAATAGAGGGTTACCTGTTTGCCTTGTTCGCCAAGTAATTGCTCTAGGGCTAGGGCACTTGCGAGGCTGTCGGCATCAGGATTATCAGCCTGAATAATAACGATGTGTTGGGCGTTTTGTAGAATGGTAGCTACCGCTGGGCTAGCAGCATAGTTTTTATCAGTTTTCATTATCTAACAGTATACCATCCTCACTGTAAACTGAGGGGATACGGCTATATTATGAAGAAACGGCTTGCCTACCTTCGAGCGCACGGCTGAGGGTAATTTGGTCGGCGTACTCCAGGTCGACACCTACTGGCAAGCCTCGTGCCAAACGAGAAATAGTCACCGATTTATCAGAAAGTTGCTGCTGAATGTATAGTGCTGTAGATTCACCTTCTACGCCTGCGTTGGTAGCTAAGATAATTTCTTGTACGTTATCTTCGTCGACCCGTTTGATGAGTTCGGCGATGTGTAGTTGTTCTGGGCCGACACCGTCAATCGGCGAAATTAGTCCACCGAGTACATGGTACGTACCTTTAAAACCGCCGGTTTTTTCTAACGCTACAACGTCAAAAGGTTCAGCAACCACCGCAACTACTGTCTTATCACGTGATGGATCGGTGTATAAATCGGAAAATTCTTTACCTTTTTCTACGAGGGCAAATGTTTTTTTACAGTAGCCAACCGATTGATGGATTGTTGCCAGAGCGCCACTCAGTTTTTGACTGACATTCGGGTCACCACGCAGCACAAAATAAGCGTAGCGCTCGGCGCTGCGAGGACCTACGCCGGGAAGCGCGCTAAACGCATCTATTAAATCTTGTAAAGCTGGTGGCAATACGTGCATGGCAAAAGCTACAGACCGAGATCGCCCAATGCCCCCATGAACGGTTGCATTTTTTCAGCAGCCAATTTTTGGCTTTGGGCGATGGCATCTTTAACGGCATCTTCGATCCAGCGCTCAAGTTCGCGAATATCATCGAGGTCGACTTGTTCAGGATCAATATGAATTTTTTTGATCTTTTGTTCGCCGGTAATTTCAACACGCACGGCACCATCACCCTGCTCTACGGTTATAACTTGTTTCTGAAGTTCTTTTTGAAGTTTCTTAACTTGCAACAGCATTTTAGCTTGGTCAAATCGGCTCATAATCTCTCCCTTTCAATACGTATAGTATACCACTTAAACATGGTTGTAAGCGTTTCAAGATGTAGATAACAAGACCTAGGGTAATGGGAGTGACAAGCCATTTATGACACTAGCACAAACTCGCACTGTATCGATCTCGTCGTGATGTGGTAATTGTGCATTAAAATCGTAGCTAATAGAATTACCTCTCGTACATCCTGTGAATATACGGTTTGTATCGGTATATTCTACGTGAATATACCCTATATCTTCTAGAAAGTCTTGTGCCTCAGACGCGGGATGCTCAATCTGAGTTAGAACAGAGGCACCAAGAGCAAATACGGCAGTACTACCGATTACAATACTTGCCAATAAAAGTCGCTCCCGTAAAGGGTTACGTTCTCGTTTTTCAGCTTCAGCACGAGGAATAAACCAATCTCTCATGGAGGTATAGTACCATAATATATGTAAAAAGTCAATATGATTATGGTTTTTGGGGTGGAAGATTGTAGCTTGACTTAGTTGCTGGTGTTTGCGGCCAGGCTATGAAGTAACGGTTGATGTGATAAAAGCCAGTAGTCACAATGCCAGCAATAATCAGTACGGCAGCGACACTGCGAGCTAATGGGTTAAACGGAAAGACTTTGAACCATTGCTCAAGCATAAAGTTGATGCCGCCAGCTACGAGGAGGTACAAAAATGGAAACAAAATAGCGATAGTGACGGCGCTACCAGTTGCCGCTAGGAGGCTTCCCAGTAATAAAACGCCAAAAAGCAGTTGACTACGGCGAAGTTTAAAGTGGATAGCGTAGCCATAGGCTCCAATACAGGCAATGATGGCGGTAAAGAAATCTAGCAGTGGTAGATGATCGAGATTGGTTGCCGGATTGTCAGGTCCACGAACAACGAGATGTATTGGGATGAGGAGCAGGTTTTTTAGATAGTCGGCAACAGTTGGTAAAACAGTGGGCAGTCCTACGTAGTTTTGTACGAGGCTTTGTGAACCTGCCAGCGCAATAATGAGCGGTGCGAGTGCTGCTAAACAACCGAACAGTACAAAGAGCATCGGCAGACGCATATCACGCCAGATGTTTAGTATACTTTTCCGTTGCCATAATAGCCCGGCAATAGCGAACCATATGAAACCCGGGATATAGAGCATTTCAACTAGGATGAGTCCACCAAGTGCTAGCGCCCAAAGTGGTTTTTTTGCAGAAGGCAGCCAAATAGCATACGCCAGCGGGGCTATCAGACCGAGCAATATAATTTCAGATGTTGCGTTGCGACCAAGTGTCAAAAACCAGCTCGAAGTTACAAAAAGTATGGTTACTATACTGGCAACCCGGAAATTAAACCACTTTTTACATACATAAAAGAAGAGCGCTGCACAGAGTAACGCAGTTATGACTGCTGGCAATCGCATGGCAATAAAACCGAAGTGCCCTGTTTTGATGCCCAGGTATTGAGTTAAGGCGTAGGGTGCAAACAGTGGATTCTGAAAAATACTTTGCAAACTCCGGGCCATTATAATTGTTTGTTGTTCGGCACTACTAAAACCAGGAATTAGAGTATTGAGTCGAAAGGTTAAGAGAGCGAGTACGGCGATTAAGCTTGCCCCATATCCGGCGAGCGGTTGCCACAAAACTAAATTAAGACGAGACATGGGACGACGAATAGAATTTTTCAAATTCATAATGTTAATGTCAATTATATCATGGGCTATCCGAATGGATCGGCGTGCTTACTATCGACACTTCGGAATCGCTGCTTTTCGCGGTCAAAGTACAGTTCAATTGCTCCTGTAGGTCCGTTTCGATGTTTCCGGATAAAGACGTCCATAATGTTTTTTCGTTCAGAGTCGGGGTTATAGTAATCTTCGCGGTATAGGAAGGCTACAACGTCAGCATCTTGTTCAATTGACCCAGATTCTCGCAGGTCCTGGAGCTGTGGAATTTGCGGGGTACGGCTTTCGACTGAGCGGCTCAACTGACTCAGGGCAATGAGTGGTACGTTTAGTTCACGAGCTATTCCCTTGAGTCCCCTCGAGATCTCAGAAATTTCTTGCACACGATTACTCTGCCCCGAAAAACGTGCTCCACCGCTCATGAGCTGCAGGTAGTCTACGATGATCAAGCCCAATGGGCGGATGTGCGACTCGCGCCGCGCTTTGGTGCGCAAGTCACTCACGGTAATACCCGGGGTATCATCGATGAATATTGGAGCTTCACTGAGGGCACCCATGGCATGACCGATTTTTTCAAAGTCAGCATCGGTTAGATTGCCCGTACGAAGCGCCCAGGCATCGACACCCGACTCAGTAGACAACATGCGGTCAACCAACTGTTCTTTGCTCATTTCCAAGCTAAAAATAAGTACCGGTTCCTGCGCCTTAGTAGCAATGCTGTGCGCGAGCCCAAGCGAGAAAGCAGTCTTTCCCATACTTGGGCGCGCGGCTAAAATAAACAGGTCAGAGCGTTGCAAGCCGGCTAATATATTGTCCAGATCTTTAAAGCCAGTTGGGATGCCACGCAATGTTCCCTTGTCTTTATGAAGCTCGTCCAAGCGGTCAAAGCTTTCACCTAAAATTGTTTCGATACTGGCAATGTCTTGCTTAACGTGTTGTTGGCTAACTTCAAAAAGCCTTGTTTCGGCTTGCTCGACCAAGTCCTGGAGCGGTTGCTCTTCGTTATAGGCAAGCTCGACGGTATCTTGTGATGCTTTGATGAGCCGGCGGCGCATAGCTTTTTCGGCGATTATGGTGGCGTACTGTTCAGCGTGTGCGGCTGTTGGCACAAAGTTGGTGAGTTCGGTGAGGTATGGTGCTCCGCCCACAAAGTCGATGAAGCCAGTGCTTTTTAGTTGGTCGGACAGGGTCAAAACATCAATGGGGCTATGTTTTTCATACAGCTGACTAACTGCTTCATAAATGCGGCCATGTTTAGGATCATAAAAATCTTCCGGCTTGATAATATCGGCAATCTTCACAATGGCGTCCGAGTCAATCAAAATAGCGCCTAGCAGACTAGCTTCGGCGTCGGTATTATGCGGTGGAACAATAGCCCGGTCGTTACCCATTCACTCTCCTTCCTAGGAGTTTAGCACTTCGGCGCCACCAAAAATATCGCTTACGTTTGCAACAATGTTGTGTTTTGTGTCGGCGTTTAAGTCGGGCTTGCTTTCTTTATCGATGATACAGCTGATAACAATATTACTGCCGGTTTGTTGCTGAATGACATCACTCAAAACTTTGCGGTTTTTATCACTGTTGAGTTGTTTCTGGTGGAATGGAAAGCGAAAAGCCAAGATGAGCGTATCATTCTCGATACGTGGTTCGGCCATACGCAAAATCCCATACAGCGTATTATGCGTTTTTTTAACTGCCGCAATTATAACTGGCCAGGCTTCTAAACTAAAATCCCCCGATACTGTCGGAGCTGATTCGGTTGGAGCGGCTTCGGTGGCAGAATGAGTTGTCTTAGCTTTCTTGGGTTTAGGAGGCGTAGACTGATTGGCTGCCGTGTGAGCAGTAGGAGGATCTTGTACTTTTGGAGACGCTTGCGACTGTGCTGGCTTTGATGCAGGCACCGTAGCTGCTGGTGGCGATACAGATACAGCTGCGCCTGGGACAGTATTGCCACTGAACATATAATCAAGCAGTGCAATTTCGAGCAATCTGTCAGCTTGGGGACTACCGGTGACAGCCAACAGGTCGGCCAGTAGCTGCATACTGGCATGGTGCTGGTGGCTGGGGTCTTCAATAATCCGGCTGCGTACCAAGGCACTCAGTTGTTTGGCGAGCTGTCCAGACATAAAACCTTGGCCACGTAACTGCCGGAGGCTGTCAAACACCTGTTTGGCGTCGTGTTTATCTACAGCGGCTAAGAGATCGCTCGTAGCTGTGCTGCTGGCAACACCAAGTAGTTGCTCAACTTGCTTTCGGGTAACATGCTTGCTGAGTCCGCGGGCTTGATCAAATAAACTGATGCTATCACGAAAGCTACCGTCACCATGCTCGGCGATGAGCTCCAAGGCATCATCATCAATGGTGCATTTTTCACTAGCCGCAATGGACTTGAGGTGACCTACAATAGTGTCGGTCTCTATAGGTTTAAACGAAAAATGCTGAGTGCGGCTAATAATAGTTTCGGGCAGTTTGTGTGCTTCGGTGGTGGCCAGGATGAAGATGACGTGCTCAGGTGGCTCCTCGAGAGTCTTTAACAGCGCGTTAAACGCTTCTTTGGTGAGCATGTGTACTTCATCTATGATGTAAACTTTGTATGTATTGCTGGTTGGTAAAATATGAACTTTGTCGCGTAAATCACGGATCTCATCAATACGGCGGTTGCTGGCTGCATCTATCTCAATGATGTCCAGGTGAGCGCTATCATCTGCGTATTCCAAGCCATTAATTTCATGCGCCAAGATACGCGCCAGACTGGTCTTGCCTACTCCACGAGTTCCAGTGAGAAGATAGGCGTGGCTGATTTTACCTGCTTTAATAGCATTACCAATGGTCTTGGTAATATGCTCTTGCCCAACAACGTCAGACAAAGATTTTGGCCGATACTTCCGGTATAACGCCTTCCCCATAGACTATTAATTATAGCCTACAAAGACGCACGTAAGCGTTGTGCAATCCGCACCGCCTACAAATTACCTATTAGAGAGCAGCTTCGAGTGCAGCCCACTCGGCTTCAAGATCTTCTTCAGGTACGTTGATACTGACTTGGTCTCCAGGCTTGGCTTTGAAGTATGTTACGCTGGCAAGAAGCACGCGGTAGGCGTGATTGCCAACTGTAACCAAGTAATGACCGTCTTTGAGTTCGAGGGTTCCAACAATTTGGCGGCGAGGGATTGGCCCAATTTGCTTGTACAAAAAGGTTCCGTCATCGGCAATGGTAAGTTTGAGGATATCACCTTGGACTAATTTTGACTTGCTGGCGTAGTTGGCTGGTACCGGATAAGTTTTGCCGTCACTACCAACCATATTCTGGCCGTCAAAGACGCCTTCGACAATCCGTCCAAGATTTTCGTCTTTTACGGTGTTCATGATAACTGGATCATCGCCAACCAGGCTAATAAGTAGTTCTTTTGCGGCTGCCAAGCTGGTCTCGGCTTCTTGTATAAGCGTTCGCATGCGCTTAATTTGTTTTTCTGGTACATCTGCCATATTTTTGTCTCGCTTTTCCCTTTTTGTCCCTTTTGTATCCTCGGTGCTCTCTTTACACTTAGCCTAAACGTAGCATGTACGCACCATACTGTCAAAATTTTAACCCTACAGGCTGTGGATAAGTTTAGGCGTAGTATTGGGCGTTGGTGAAGACTTCGCCCTTGCGGATGGTTAGGTCGAGGCGTTTGATTTTGTAGTTGGCGGGAGCGTTTTTAAGCTTGAAGGTCATCATATCGTTTACTTTTTCGACGACTTGGAATGGGAGTACCTTTGGTTCGCCGTCGACCATGGGGTTAATGG
Organism: uncultured Candidatus Saccharibacteria bacterium; assembly: GCA_964465215.1. Taxonomy (GTDB): domain Bacteria; phylum Patescibacteriota; class Saccharimonadia; order Saccharimonadales; family AWTP1-31; genus CAYXHO01. The sequence continues at coordinate 14,422 of CAYXHO010000012.1, forward strand.
TGTTGCTGACGCGCTGCATCTGGTCGAACTCAAAGCTGACCGAGATTTCACTGGTACCATCGGGCTTGCCAACACCGCGGTAAACTTCGCTGCCGAGTTCATTGAGGAAAGTGCCGAGGTTTTGGGGTACGATGAGGCCTTCGGGGTTAACGTACTTCTCTGAGCCAGGGATTTTTTGGATTTTATCGCGGAGTTTGGGAAACTTGGTAAATAACTTGGACAGTAATGTCATATATGCATTGTATCAGGAACTAAATTTCTATGCTTAAATGATAGTATGAGCGCAAAACAAAAATATTCTTTTTTTCGAACAATAAATTACTTATTAACATTCCTTTGTATAGTGGCAGGAATTAGTTTTATATTGGCGGGTGTTTCTAAGTACAATTCTACGAAAAATTTTGAACAACACACTGGTCGCGTTGAAGGTGAGTTGGTAGAAAAAATCCGCCATTACAGCAGATATGATCAGCTGAGCATCTTTGCCTACACTTTTCAACCAAAAGGATTGTCTATTATTTATAGGGATGAGTCTGAAGTAGAGGATCTTTATTTTGAAAAAGTAGACAAAGGATCACGATTAACTATTCTATATGACACAACAAACCCAAGTATTAGTTTTATTAACGGCTCACAAGACACTACTGCTAATAATAATCGAGTTATACTTTTTGGTTCAATCTTGGCTATTTCAGCTATGCTATGGGGCATATGTTCATTGTATTTATATAAAAAACAAACACCCCCTTTACGGAGGTGATTGTTTGTAAACTGGTTTTTAT
>CAYXHO010000013.1:0-8391 GCA_964465215.1 uncultured Candidatus Saccharibacteria bacterium
CGACGGTGGCGCTGTTAAAATGGCCCTGCAAATTCCATCCATAAAAAAGATCACCCTGGTAGAAATCGATCGAAGCGTTATGGATGTTTGTTTGCAGTATCTGCCTAAAGTCTCGGGGGGCAGCCTGGACAATCCAAAAGTTGAGGTTGTTATTACCGACGGCTTAGAATACGTCAAAACCTGTACCCATAAATTCGATGTTATATCTCTTGACCTAACCGATCCAATTCCTGATAGTCCGGCAGAAGCTTTATTTGGTGAAGACTTTTATAATGATCTCAAATCGCTACTCACCAATAATGGAGTTGTCGCCACGCACTGTGGTTCATTGATGTTCCAACCAGAAGAAGCTGCCATAATCGCAGTAAGGCTAAAGAAGGCATTCAAGAATGTAAATATCCATATCGCTTCTATTCCAACTTACCAATTTAGTATCTTTGGCTTTTTGTATGCCAGCAATAGCAATGACTTTTCAGTTGAAGATGCCGTAATCGCTCACAAACGTCTTATACAAACTAACCTACAATATTTGTCAGAAGATATGGTCAAAGCCTCTGCCGTTTTACCACCCTATTTGATTAATCAGCTCAATATAGGACAATACGTTAACAATGCAAAAATATAGTATTGCCATTATCGAAGATGACCTGCCGATTGCGCAGATGTATGAGCTAAAGCTAAAAGCTGCGGGATTTACAACCAATGTGGCCCATGATGGCCAAGAGGGCTTGGAGGTGATTGAAAAATGTCAGCCCGACCTCATTTTGCTTGATATCATGATGCCCATCATGAACGGCGACGAGATGCTCGAAAAACTTCGTCAAACTGATTGGGGCGCCAATATTCGAGTTATTGTGCTCACCAACATTAGTCGCGATGAAGCACCGCGCAAACTCAGCCTTCTCAATGTCGATCGCTATATTGTTAAAGCGCATCACACCCCGCAGCAAGTGCTGGATATCATCAATGAAATCCTCCGATAGTTAAGTAAGCATTTTACCTTTACTCTAATTTAATGTATTAAGAGCGTATGGATATTCCACAAAATTTAATTGAATTAGCAGAGAAAAACAACAATCTGCTTGAGAATATTGGATTTACACCTGACGATGATAATCCTCTAGACCTCTGCACCGAGCAAGCATATTTAGCCACAGGACTTTTTACTGAACAGCAAGTTAAAAAACTATTTTGCTTCGAAAAAGATGCATCGCCTAGAGAAGCTAGGGCACCTATTTGTCCTCAAATCGGAATGTTGCTAGTTCGTCCAGATATGTACCACCTTCATTCATGCTTTGAAGATTTCATTGCTCGGCGATTTAGTCTTATTGAAAGCCAGGATGTTGTCATGTCCCAGAACGCCTATTGGGAAATATATAGTCATGATCTCTACAGACCTGAGACAATGCATAGTAGGCTAACTCGCGCCGTAATGTATATGGGGTCAATTTGCAGGCTAATAGTATTTACAGAGAGTGACATATCGAATGGGAGTCTTAGCGACAAAGTAGTACACCAACTAAAAGGAACTCAGGGCACCTTTTGCCCAGACACATTGCGCGGAGATTTAGTCCTGCATGAAGCATTACGGCTAGGATTGCACGAAGTAGCATCACGTGACCAAACACAACAAGCAACCGACCCTTTTCTTGCATATCGCAGATTTTTGACAAGCCCGGGCCCTCACGAGTCAGCAGACTGGCCATTACTTTTTTACACAGGTGTTGGTGTGCATGTACCAGACTCATCTGAGATATCAGGTGATCTTCACGCTCTGAATCCAAACTTAGCTGATGAGCTTACAGCTGATTAGGCAATAAATTCTCGATAGGTTGGTAAGGCAACATTAGTTATATGACGAAGAAGTGAATCCGGTAAACCTTCTAAGTCCAAATCACTACGCTCAACAGTATGTACACCCTTGCTAGACCAAGCATCTGCAGTCCAAGGGCTGGTTGCCGTCATCGTCTCATTGTCTTGATTAACTACGTTAACAAATTTAGAGTTCCACCCTCCGACCATTGCGTCATCATAGGTAATGCCAAGTAAGGCGCAGACATGTTGCAACACATTTTCAGGTTCTGTCACGAATTCATCTCCATCGACTACAGTACTATTAGTTCCAGCTGCAAGCCAATGTAAATAGCCCATGTCAGACCAACCTGTTTTTGAAAAATCTTTTGAACGATTACTATCAATAAGCAACCGTGTAACTTCCGGTAAATATCGGTACATTTCCGCTTGCGAAACTACTGCTTCTGAATCAGAAATATCGTTTGCTAGACAAGTGAGCAAACTTGCCATTTGTCTAAGAGGGTGCCGTACGTTCCATATCATTCCAAGACTAATTTCTTCAAGCCATTTAAAAGCATCTGTCGGTAGATAAGAAGCCATGTTCTTTACAATAACCAAGCCGACGTCTGGCGCCGCTTGTGAAAGTATCACCTCAGCAGCATATTCCTGAGATTGGTTAGCCCGATTAAATGGCTCATTGATATAAATACTTGGCTTTGGAGTCTGATCAAGCGCCCTACAAAATGCAGTCGACATAGATCTTGGCACACCTATTGCTTGAACAATCTGTAATTCTCCAGCTTCAACACGTTTTTCGAGTAGTGAGACTGCTTGCATGATGGTATCATCATACCAGTATTAATATTTGTCAAATAGAGAGGCTGTATGGCAACACAAAAAAAATGGAAGACCATCAAATCTAAGGTACTCATTGAAACTCCTCGCTTAAGCATTCAAGAAGACATCGTTGAGTTACCTAATGGCAAATCAACAGTCTATCACCTTCAAAAACCTACCCTGACACACTCTGTCATTATTATCGCCGTAAATACTAAAGGCGATATGCTTATACAAAAAGAGTATAGTTACCCTCCAGATCAGATTATGTGGCAACTACCAGGCGGAGCTATGAATGATGGTGAAAATCCTATTGATGCTGCAAATCGTGAACTGGCAGAAGAATCGGGTTATACAATTGAAAATTGTAAAATTCTTGGATACTTTTATGTAAATAATCGAACCTCAAATAGAAAGCAGTTTATCGTATGCGGAGATAACCCAAAGCTAACACAACCTAAACCAGACGACGACGAATTTATACATTCTGAATGGATATCGTTAAACAATCTACACTCTTTAATCAAAAAGGGAGAAATTAATAATATTAATCTATTAGCAGCGCTAAAATATTGGGAATGTATTAAAGGTGATGTTCAATGAAAATTCTAATTGTTTCTCCTAAATTTCATCCTGTTATTGGCGGCGGTGAGACCTTTGTCTTACATTCTGCAGAACAGTTACACAACGCAGGTCATACAATCTGTGTGGCGACTGAACCACACCCCGATAGAGATTTACAAACATACGACTACACAGTGCGTGAAATTAGTGGATTGAGCGACGCACACCTTAACGTGATCACGTCAGCCGACGGCATATATGAACTTCTTCAAAGTTTTAAACCCGATGTAATTCATACACACGGATATTTTGCACAACTTGCGATTGGCCTCATCAACAAAAACATTCCTGTGGTGACTTCAATTCATAGCACTCCCGTTTGGGGAGAGCGCATCATAGGCGGCATGCACGGGTTTGAACAGGAACGGCTCTTCGCTAAGCATATACTTGAATTCACAAGTCCTCAGTTTCTAACAGCAGCGAATGACGTGTATAGCAAGGCAGCCGAGAAGCTAACAACTCCCCGAACGCCAGTCGCTGCAATGCCTTACCCTTTACTAGATACTTTCTTTGATACAGATCACGATAGAAGCATATTTCGCACAAAGTTCCGCCTCAAAAATGATCATATATTGTTAACTATTCCCTCTCGAGTTATTGAGCGCAAAGGTATTAAAGAAGCCGTGGAAGCTTTTGCCCAACTACCTGACAATTACTTCCTTTGTATACCCTGTGCAGTTCAGCCACTCGACGCAACATACTGGAAGAAAATAAAATTATCCAAGGCATTTAGCAAAACAAGCGACCGAATCATTATTCCAAATAAGCGCATCCTTCCCGAAGAAATGCCCTTACTATATGCCGCATCCGACGTCGTGGTAATGCCATCATATTATGAAGGAGCACCGGTAGCTACGGTCGAAGCAATGGCCTCACAGAGCGCTTTTGTGGGTGCCGATTCACAAGGTATAAATGGTTTCATTAGACATAAGATTAATGGACTGTTGGTACCTAAGGGATCAGTTAGTGAATTAGCGGATGCAATCCGACAATTAGGCGAAGATGTCAAGTTGCGCGAAAAACTCGGTAAAAAAGCTGCTGAGGATGTGCGGGGTATAAGCTGGCACATACAACTTCCCAAGCTCATTGCGCTCTACAAGAAAGCAATTAGTTCCAATGACTAAGCTACCTTATCGTTATGGAGCCGCAGCATATATAGTTGATGGACAACATAATTTATTGCTTGTGCAGCTCGTTGAATATGCTGATAACGAATGGAATGTACCGGGTGGGGGGCGAGAAGCTACTGAGTCGGCCGAAGAGAATATTGCCAGAGAGATACATGAAGAACTGGGCATTCGTGCAGCTGATCTGCAACTACTTGACCAAAGCAAACAACCTATTGTCTACGACTTTCCTCAAAGGATGTTTGATGCCGATCATCCCATGACTAAACAATTTCGTGGTCAGCATAAGGACACTTTTGTATTTTCTTGTAATGATGAGGTTAAGAAATCCATACGCATTGATCCTGGCGAGATCAAAAATCATTGCTGGGTACCATTTTCTGAACTTGATGCTTACCTAATATTTCCAAATCAGCTGCAATACACCAGGAACATCTTGAGCGACTTCTTTCCTGTTTCATAAGTGACCTGCTACCATACCTGCATGGCTATAGAAGTAGAAAAGAAAGCAATCGTTACAAAAGACGAGCTCGAGAGTGTACGAAAAGCTCTTATAGAAATGGGCGCCGAAGATTTAGGTGAAAATAATACTGAATCGTATTTTTATCTACAAGAAGACTGTCAGTTAAAAGTGCAGCTCCGCACATCAAAAGGTGATGCCAAAATCGCCTGGAAATCGGGCGGTTTTAATGGAGCGGCGGCCCGTGAAGAAATCGAGCTGCCCTTTCCCTTAGAAAGTAGTGAAGCCGCCCAGAAACTAGTTGAACGGTTGTTACCAAACGCTCAAAAAGTAAAGACCGTTCAGGAACGTCACGATTTAAAGCTTAACGATATTGAGATCGCTCTGAAGTGGAGCGAGCAGTGGAATTACCATATTGAACTTGATACTGAAGTTGAATCTAAAGCCGATGCCGAACAAGCTAAAGAAAAGCTACAAACGCTGGCCGACAAACTCAATATACATCTAATGACTGAAGCCGAAGAAAAAGCTTTAACCGATGCAATATTGAAAAAACTTGGTGCTAAACACTAGGTTTAGCGTAGTGTAAATTTAGCAGCAATCTTCGGTTGAAATGATTATGGTTTTTACGTAGACTTAAATCTTGTGCGTAAAAAAATAACCATCATTGAAGATAACAAACCCATCGCCAATATGTACAAGTTTAAACTTGTCCAAGAGGGCTATGATGTTGATGTCGCCCATACCGGCCCCGAGGGCTTGGAGCTGGTCAAACGCAAGCGTCCACACCTGCTTTTGCTGGATCTCAAACTGCCACACATGAATGGCGACGAAGTGCTCCGCCGAATTCGCCAAACCGATTGGGGCGAACTTCTTAAAGTGCTCATTATTAGCAATATCGGATTGCATCATGTGCCCGAGTCGCTTCAAGACTTAGACTTTGATGACTACCTTATTAAAGCCGAACACACCCCTGGTGAACTAGCTGAAAAAATCCAACTACTACTCAGTCATGCTCCGATATCGGTATAACTGGAACTTATGAATCGAGCTGTATGTGTTCCGCGCTAATACGCTTCAACAAATCGTGCAGGCGATTATTTAATCGATCTACTCGTTGCTCAACAGTCAAGTTTTCGGGCAACTGTGCCCGCGAAACTCGAGCGGCGTTCGTTAAGCCCCGGACATGGTGGCTGCACTGCAAATCCAAACAAGCCATGACTCCCACACTCCGCTCACCCTTATTCAAGGGAAATGTAATAGTCGTCACGCAGCCGCCCGTTCGCCATGTGTAACATAAATCACAAATGGCTGCTTTGATCCGACCATTACCAGTTGCTTTTGGTCGTCGTCGACCGTCAAACTCGGCGACATAATACCCCGCGTCATTCGGGACAATAAGTATACCTTTATCTTGAGCTGTAGTAGAGACAACCAGAAAATCTATAGTATCCCAATCTATATCCTGAGGGTTGTATTTCAACTCTCTTCGTAGCCTTGGTCGTACATGTGATACGGCCAGTAGTGCATCCAACGAATTCTTATCGATTATTTTCATATTCTATTAGTATACGCGTCCCTCACCCCCATGCAGTTATGTAACTCGATATTGTCTTTCAGCGGAAGTTCATCTACTATTGCTATATGGCAGCAGTAAAAGTTGCGATTGTCGAAGACGATCAGGCGATTAGCCAAATGTACCGCATCAAATTCTTGGCGGAAGGCTTCAACGTGGAGACCGCCGAAAATGGAAAGCTCGGCTTAGAGCTTTGTGAAAAAATGCGGCCCGACATTATACTGCTCGATCTCATGATGCCAGAAATGACCGGAGATCAGATGTTGACTGAGTTACGCAAAACACCTTGGGGAGCACAATCCAAGGTGATTATTTTAACCAACATGGGTGAGCAAGAAATCCCCGACAGCGTCAAAAAACAAGGTGTGGCCGCCGTTATCCTCAAGGCCGACATGACCCCAAGGCAGGTTGCCGAACTGGTCAAAAAAACCATCGACGGTTAAGCATACTACTCCCATGTATCGGGTGGATATCTGTCATAATCGACTTGTCCTATTGGAACAGTTTGATGATCAAACATATCTGGTCGACTGCGCAACCAAACAGTATGGCCAGCTGGATGTTCTGCATAAGTATATTGCCGAAAGGTGATAATTGATGGGCAATATGCTTGATAGTATTTTACCTTCTTGATGCATCTAATTATATCTCCGCGCCGGCCGATGTATGCTGGCGGTTTTAGTAATGCATCCGTTTGCATGACTTCATCAAAACGATCCGAAAACTGCCCCCAAGTAAGGCAAACCACAAGATCGTCCTCGCTCAAAGGTGTCGTGGGTTCTTCTAGGCTCGTTAAGAGGTGGTACGGTCCTGCTTCTCTTGCCGCAACAATTCCTTGCTCGAGCAGGTACTTTGTTACTATGCTGCTGGCCGACATACAGAATCTATCTTGTGCTACCACGCATGGCAATAATGGAACTGGATAAAACTCTTCGTACTTTTCTTGTAAGAAAGCATAGGTGACGTCTATTGCATCGTGTAATCGCTGATCTTCCCCTGTTATTTTTTCAAATGACATACCAAAAAGTATCTCATATTTTCAACATGGCGCAACTAATATTACACCTTTCCACTTTCTGGCCTGACGAGGCGGAGTGCGGTATGCTAGAGAGTAATGAGAATTGCAATTTTAGGGTTTGGTAAAGAAGGTCAGGCAGCCGCTGAATATTGGAAACGCGGTAATGATATTACTATTTGTGACCAAGATGAAAACCTGGTAGTTCCTGCTGAATATGCCAGTCAGCTTGGTTCAAACTATTTGCAAGGTCTGGAAGAATTCCACCTCATCGTTCGTTCTCCGCAGGTACACCCCCGTGAAATCGTTGCTGCTAACAATGAACACATCCTCACCAAAGTTACCACTGGTACCGAAGAGTTTATACGTAACTGTCCTGCACCCATCATTGCCGTTACCGGCACCAAGGGCAAAGGCACCACCGCTAGTCTGATTACCAAAATAATTGAGAATGTTGGCTACCGCGTGCATTTGGGCGGTAATATTGGAATTCCACCAATTGAAATGCTCAGCTGGGGCATTCAACCGGAAGATTGGGTGGTGCTTGAAGTTTCTAATTTCCAGCTCATCGACCTGCGCATATCGCCAAAGGTAGCAGTATGTGTCATGGTTGTTCCAGAGCACCTCGACTGGCACGGCGACCTCGCAGAATATGTCCACTCCAAACAAAATCTTTTCCGTCACCAAAGTGATGAAGACTTAGCTGTGTTTAACCGCGTCAGTGATTACTCAACCGAAGTAGCTAGCGTATCACCTGCCCTTAAAATGTCCTATGAAGTTCCACCACTCGGTCGCCAACCAACCGAAGAAAACGGCGCCTATGTACTGGGCAATGACATATATATGGATGACGAACGCGTCTGTAGCGTAGACGATGTTGCCCTACTTGGCCGTCATAACCTAGAGAATGTTTGCGCAGCAATCACCGCCACGTGGGATCTCATTGGTGGGCGGGCAG